>NZ_JBSGET010000022.1:0-77705 GCF_053603035.1 Kitasatospora sp. NPDC004272
CGCGCCCGTGGCGCCCGCGCGGAGCGGCGGAACGGGTGCGGCGCCCCGGCTCCGGGCGGCGCCGGGGCGCACCGGAGGACGACCCTCGCGGCCGGACCGGCGCGCGGCGCAGGGTTGACATGGCCTCACAAATATGCCGCAGCGGCGGTGCCGGGCCAGTGGTCCAGCGGCCCCGGTGTCCCGTTAGGTCCCGTTTCCTCCCCGCGTTGGTCCAGTCCAACACGGCCGAGTCAAGCGTTGATAACGGCTTGTGCAACCACTCTTTGAACCCTTGACGCTCGTCATTGGTCCATGCCAACCTCCAGGCGTTGGTCTAAACCAATGGTCTACTCCACCTCACGGATCGGCCCGCCGGCCCCGGCAGTTCGTATCCGTGTCACCTGGTGACGTTCCCCCTACGGCACAACGCAGCTCCAGGCCAGTCGGCCCAGCAGCCCGGTGCCCTACCTTGCTCATCCCTCTGGAGGATGGTTTGAACCGCAAGATCGCAGCCGTGGCCGCTATCGCCACCGTGCTCGTCGCCTCGGCCTGCTCTTCGTCTTCTTCGTCCGACAACTCCAAGTCCGGCGAGATCCTGAGCAAGGACGGCAAGGGCAAGAAGATCACCGTCTGGCTGATGGACGACGCCCAGAAGCAGTGGCCCGAGGTCGTCGAGGCCGCCAAGGCCCAGTTCAAGTCCGAGACCGGCGCCGACGTCGACATCCAGTGGCAGACCTGGGCGAACTACACCACCAAGGTGGACACCGCCCTCCTCTCGGACAACGCGCCCGACGCGATCGAGATCGGCAACACCCAGGCCGCCAAGTACATCGACGCCGAGTCCTTCGTCGACCTCACCTCGGTCAAGGGCAAGTTCGACAACTCGGACAAGTGGCTGGACTCGCTGGCCGCCTCCGGCAAGTCGGCCGACCAGACCAAGACCTACGCCGTCCCGTACTACGCCGGCGCCCGCGTCATGATCTACCGCAAGGACCTGTTCGAGAAGGCCGGCGTCACCACGCCCCCCACCACCCTGACCGAGCTGAAGGCCGCCCTGGACAAGGTCAAGGCCGACAACGCGGGCACCGCGAACTTCTCCGCCCTGTACCTGCCGGGTAAGAACTGGTACACCGCGGTCTCCTTCGGCGCCGGCTCCTACGGCGTCGAGAACGTCATCGCCAAGAGCTCCGGCGGCAAGTGGTCCAGCACCCTGACCGACCCGAAGTTCGTCGAGGGCATCAGCACCTGGAACGAGCTGCAGAAGGCGTACTCGGTCGGCGGCACCACCGTCGACGAGACCGACCAGGACGCCCGCATGGCGCAGGGCAACATCGCCGCCATCATCGGCAACGGCTGGGAGGTCGGCTCGGTCATCGACCCGAAGAACGGCAACCCGGACCTCAAGGACAAGCTCGCCACCATCGCCCTCCCGGGCGCGGCGGCCGGCGACCCGACCCCGGCGTTCCTCGGCGGCTCGGACCTGGCCGTCCCGGAGAAGGCGAAGAACGCGGAGCTGGGCGCGACCTTCCTGCAGATCTTCACCAACACCGCGCAGCAGACCGCGCTCGCCAAGCACGCGATCCCGAACGCCAAGAACCTGGTCGACGCCTTCAAGGCCGCCGACCCGTCGAACGAGGCCGCCGGTAACGCCGCGCAGGGCAAGACCTGGTTCATCCCGAACTCCCCGATGTGGTCCGGCTCCAACGAGACCGAGCTGAAGAACGCGCTCAGCGCGATCGCGGCCGGCGGCGACGCCGCGGCCGAGCTGAAGAAGGTCGAGGACAAGGTCGTCGGCACCCTGAACGGCTGATGGCCGACTGAACCGCAAGGTCGGCCCGGAGGGTCTGGAACTCCCCGGGCGGACCACGCACTGAGCGCAGGTTAGGGGGTGGGCAGTCCGCGAGCACGCGGACTGCCTACCCGTGCGCCAGGACCGATCAGATCCGCGGGCCCGGGAAGGACCCTGATGAGCGTGACCACCAACGAGACCGTGACACGGTCCGAAAGCCAGGGGCCCGCCCCGGTGAAGAAGCCGCAGCGGCGCGGTGTCTTCGCGGGCGGCCAGTACATTCCCTACACCCTCCTGCTGCCCGCGGTCGTCGTGCTCGCGGGCGTCCTGGTGTACCCGATCTACAAACTGATCGACCTGTCGTTCCAGAACGTCAACAAGTTCGCCTACCTGGCGCACCCGGAGCGGGCCAAGTACATCGGCTTCGACGGGTACACCAAGGTCCTGGGCGACAGCGAGTTCTGGGACGTGGTCCTGCGCTCGATCTACTTCACCGCGGAGCTGGTCATCCTCTCCATGGTGCTGGGCATGCTGTTCGCCCTGCTGCTCAACCGGGTCTCCGCCTGGGTCCGGGTCTTCTTCTTCACCGTGATGATGTTCGTCTGGGCGATCCCGGCGCTGGTCAACGGCCAGGTCTTCCGCTGGATGTTCTCCTCCAACAGCGGCATCGTCGACTACGTCGCCTACCTGCTCACCGGCGACGAGACCTGGAAGCACTACGACTGGTTCTCCGACTCGACCGTCGGCCTGTACGTGGTCGGTGCGGCCGTCGTCATCTGGGGCGCGCTGCCCTTCCTGGTGCTGGGCCTGTACGCCGCACTCACCCAGGTGCCCAAGGAGCTGATGGAGGCCGCCCGCCTGGACGGCGCCAACAGCCTCCAGGCCTTCCGCCACGTGACCATCCCGGTCATCCGGCCCTTCCTGATGATCAGCACCGCGCTGAGCTTCATCTGGGACTTCCAGGTGTTCGCGCAGATCTACGCCCTGCGCAACTCCTCCCCCGAGAGCGGCTACCAGACCATCGGCACCTACCTGTACATGCACGGAGTCGGCTCCTCGCAGTACAGCAACGCCTCGGTGATCTCCATCGTGATGATCCTCATGATGCTGGCGGTGCTCGTGTACTACATCCGCCAGATGCTCAAGATCGGAGCCAACGAGCGATGAGCGACGTCCTTTCCCCCGCTCCGGAGACCCGGCAGGTGCTGCCGCCGGTCAAGAAGGTGAAGAAGTCCAAGGAGACCGAGGTCGGGCGCAGCGGCGTGATGACCTGGGTCTGGAACGCCATCGCGCTGTTCTCCGCGCTGATCATGGCCTTCCCGATCTACTGGATGATCATCACCACCTTCAAGACCAACAAGGACCTGATCGCCCAGGACCCGACGTTCTGGCCGTCCACCTTCTCGCTGGACAGCTACCGGACGATCTTCGACGACGTCGAGTTCCTGCCGGCCCTGCGCAGCACGCTGTTCCTGACCGTGGGCGCCGTGGTGCTCGGTGTCGCGGTCGGCTTCCTGGCCGCCGTCGCCGTGGCCCGGTTCAACTTCCGCGGCCGCAGCTTCTTCATCGTCACCATGCTGGTCGTCCAGATGGTGCCGCTGATGGCGATCCTCATCCCGCTGTTCGTGGTGATGAACAACGCCAACATGACCGGCAACCTGTTCGGCGTCATCCTCGCCTACCTGGTCTTCACCGTCCCGTACGTGATCTGGACGCTGCGCTCGTTCATCGTGAACATCCCGCCGGAGCTGGACGAGGCCGCGATGGTCGACGGCTGCACCCAGTGGGGCGCGTTCTTCCGCGTCATCCTGCCGCTGACCCTGCCCGGCCTGGTCACCACCGCGGTCTACAGCTGGATCCAGGCGTGGAACGAGTTCATCGTCGCCAGCGTGCTGCTGAACAGCGGCCACACCAAGACCTCGATGATCTGGCTGACCGCCTACTCGTCCTCGCCGACCCGCGCGGCTGACTACGGCTCGCAGATGGCCGGCGGCCTGCTGGTCTCGCTGCCCGTGATCATCCTGTTCGTGGTCTTCCAGAAGAAGGTGTCGGCGGGTCTCACCGCCGGTGCGGTCAAGGGCTGAGCCCCTTCCCCACCACCACCGCACCCGTTACACCCCCCACCTCCAGGGAAGGAACCAAGGCGATGCCCGGTACGGAAAGCGCCGATCTCCTCCGCGACGCCGGAGCGGTCCTGCAGCCCGGCTTCGCCGGTCTGACCGCGCCCGAGTGGCTGCGCCGCAGACTGGGCGACGGCGAACTCGGCGGCGTCGCCCTGTTCGGCCGCAACATCCGCACCCCGCAGCAGGTCGCCGCCCTGACCTCGGAGCTGTACGCGCTCAACGGGGACCTGCTGGTCGCCACCGACGAGGAGGGCGGCGACGTCACCCGCCTCGAAGTGACCAGCGGCTCCTCCTACCCGGGCAACCGGGCGCTCGGCGAGGTCGACGACACCGACCTCACCGAGCGGGTGGCCCGCTCCATCGGGTTCGACCTGGCCAGCGTCGGCGTGAACCTCGACTACGCGCCCGACGCGGACGTCAACTCCAACCCGGACAACCCGGTGATCGGCGTCCGGTCCTTCGGCGGCGACGGCGACCTCGCCGCCCGGCACACCGCCGCGTACGTCCGCGGCCTGCAGTCCGCCGGCGTGGCGGCCTGCGCCAAGCACTTCCCCGGCCACGGCGACACGGCCGGCGACTCGCACCTCGGGCTGCCCCGGATCGACCTGGCGCTGGACCAGTTCGCCGAGCACCTGCTGCCCTTCCGGGCCGCCATCGCGGCCGGCGTGAAGAGCATCATGACCGCGCACATCCTGTTCGACGCCTACGACGCCCAGCTGCCCGCGACCATGTCGCAGCGCATCCTGACCGGTCTGCTCCGCGAGGAGCTCGGCTTCGACGGGCTGATCGTCACCGACGGCATCGAGATGGGCGCCATCTCCGGTACCCACGGCGTCGCGGCCGGCTCGGTGCGGGCCATCGCGGCTGGCGCCGACACCATCTGCGTCGGCGGCGGCCTGCAGGACGAGGACGCCTTCGTCTACCTGCGCGACGCGCTGGTCTGGGCGGTCCGCGAGGGCCGGCTGTCGGCCGAGCGCCTGCACGAGGCCGCCGAGCGCAACCGGACCGTCGCCCGCTGGTCGGCCGGCGTCCGGGCCTCGCTGGTCGGCCGGCAGGCCGAGGTGGGCGTCGGCCTGGTCGCCGCCCGCCGCGCGCTGCGGGTCACCGGCGAGCTGCGCCCGCTGGCCGGCGTCCCGCACGTGGTGGAGTTCTCCCCCGGCGCGAACATCGCGGCCGGCGACGAGACCCCGTGGGGCGTGGCCGGCCCGCTGTCCGAGCTGGTGCCCGGCACCACCTCCAGCCGGGTCTCCCCGCCCGCGACCGTGACCGAGGGCTCCGGCCTGCTGCAGGTCACGGTGGCCGCCGAGGACGCCGAGGTCGACACCGCCCCGCTGCTGGGTGCGTCGGTCGGCCGCCCGCTGGTGCTGGTGGTGCGCGACGTGCACCGGCACGGCTGGATGCGCCGGGCCGCGCTGGCCCTGGTCGAGCACCGGCCGGACGCGGTGGTGGTGGAGATCGGCACCGCGCACGGGACGGCCGAGCTGTTCGCCCCGCGCGGGGTGACCACGCTGGCCACCTACGGCGGCTCGCGGGTCGGCGGGATCGCCGCGGCGGAGGCCCTGGCGGGGCTCGCGGTACCGGCCGCCCAGGCCGGCTGAGACACTCGGGACGGGCCCGGGACGGGCGCCTGGCGCCCCGTTCCGGGCCCGTCGCGTACCCGGCGGGCCCGGTCGCGGGCCCGGCCGCGGGAGCGGTCACGGGAGCGGCCGGGGGCTCCGGGTGGTGCCGAATGCGGCCGGGGGGCTCACGCTTGTTCTCCCGTGCGTGCAAACATGTGCTGTTACATAGGACTTAGGGGTCCGTTAAGGGACCGCCTCCAACGAGGAGTGAGAGCTGCCATGAGTGGCGACAGGGACACGGCGGCGCTCGCCGAGGGCTCCACCGTGCCGATCCAGACCGGCCCTGCCACCGCCACGGCCCGGGTCCCCAAGTACTACGGCCTCAAGCGGCACCTGCTGCAGCTGACCGAGACCCAGCCGGCCGGTGCGCCGGTCCCGCCGGAGCGCGCGCTGGCCGCCCAGTTCGACACCTCGCGCACCACCGTCCGGCAGGCCCTGCAGGAGCTGGTCGTCGAGGGCCGGCTGGAGCGCATCCAGGGCAAGGGCACCTTCGTGGCCAAGCCGAAGGTCGCCCAGGCCCTCCAGCTCACCTCGTACACCGAGGACATGCGGGCCCAGGGCCTGGAGCCGACCTCCCGGCTGGTCGAGGTCGCCTACATCTCGGCCGACGAGCGGCTCGCCCCGCTGCTGGACATCAAGCCCGGCGGCCGGGTGCTGCGGATCGAGCGCCTGCGCCTGGCCAACGGCGACCCGATGGCGATCGAGGTGGCGCACCTGTCGGCCAAGCGCTTCCCCGCGCTGCGGCGCAACCTGGCCAAGCACAACTCGCTGTACACCGCGCTGCGCGAGGTCTACGGGGTGACGGTCGCGGAGGCCGAGGAGACCATCGAGACCACCCTCGCCAACCCGCGCGAGGCCGGCCTGCTCGGCTCCGACCTGGGCCTGCCGATGCTGCAGCTCTCCCGGCACTCCTTCGACGCGGACGGCGCCCCGGTCGAATGGGTGCGCTCGATCTACCGCGGCGACCGCTACAAGTTCATCACCAGGCTGAACCGGCCCGCCTAGCCCTTCGGGGGCCGGGACAACGCGGCATCACCAGGCTGAACCGGCCCGCCTAGCCCTTCGGGGGCCGGGACAACGCGGCATCACCAGGCTGAACCGGCCCGCGTAGCGGCGCGTCCGGGTGGTGCCCGCGATCGGGTTGACGGCGTTGTGACAGCGGTCGCTCCGCTGCCCTAACCTCGCGAGGGACCTTCCGATCACCGAGGGTGCCGCCCACCGGACGCACGGTGACGATCGTCGTGGTGCCGCCGGGTCGGCTCCTCGCCGCCCTCCGGAGCCGCCCGTGCCGTCCTCGCCCCCCTCCGCGCCCGCCGCCGGCGCGCCCCCCGCCGTCTCCCCCGCCCGGGTGCTGGCCGGGGCGTGCCTGCTGGTGCCGGTGCTGGTGATGCTCTGGGTGCCGTCCTACAACCGGCTCTCCCCCGGGCTCGGCGGGATGCCGTTCTTCTACTGGTACCAACTGCTGTGGGTGCCGGTGTCGGCGCTGTTCACCGGCACCGCGTACCTGCTGGTGCGGCGGGACGAGGCGGCCCGCCGGGCGGCCGCCGTCCTGCCCGCGCAGGCGGAGCCGAAGGACGGGGGACGGGCGTGAAGCACGTCGACTGGACCGCGATGACGGTCTTCCTGCTGTTCTTCGCCGCCGTGACGGTGATGGGCTTCCTGGCCTCCCGCTGGCGGCGGGCCGACGACGCCCAGCACCTGCACGAGTGGGGCCTGGGCGGGCGGAACTTCGGCACCTGGGTGACCTGGTTCCTGCTCGGCGGCGACCTGTACACCGCGTACACCTTCATCGCGGTGCCGGCCGCGGTCTACGCGGTCGGTGCGGCGGGCTTCTTCGCGGTCCCGTACACGATCATCGCCTACCCGTTGGTGTTCGTGTTCCTGCCCCGGCTGTGGTCGGTCTCCCGGGTGCACGGCTACGTCACCCCGGCCGACTTCGTCCGCGGCCGCTACGACTCGCGCGGCCTGTCGGTGGTGGTGGCGCTCACCGGCATCCTGGCCACCATGCCGTACATCGCGCTGCAACTGGTCGGCATCCAGGCCGTGCTGGACACCCTCGGGGTCGGCGGCGGCGGCAACTGGTTCCTCCGGGACCTGCCGCTGTTCGTCGCCTTCGGCGTGCTGGCCGCGTACACCTACTCGGCGGGGCTGCGGGCCCCGGCGCTGATCGCGTTCGTCAAGGACGCGCTGGTGTACGTGGTGATCCTGGTGGCGGTGGTCTACGTCCCGGTGCGGCTGGGCGGCTACGGGAGCGTGTTCGCGGCGGCGGCGCGGAAGTTCGCGGTGCCGGGGCCGACCGGCGGGCCGAGCGGCTCGCTGCTGCTGGGGACCTCGGGGCAGTGGACGTACGCGACGCTGGCGTTCGGCTCGGCACTGGCGCTGTTCATGTACCCGCACACGGTGACCGGCGTGCTGGCGTCGAGGTCGCGCACCACGGTGCGCCGCAACATGGCGATCCTGCCCGCGTACTCGCTGGTGCTGGGCCTGCTGGCGCTGCTGGGGTTCCTGGCGATCGCGGCGGGGGTGGGGGCGGGGGTGCCGGGCTTCAACAGCCAGCTGGCGGTGCCGCAGCTGTTCGCCGACATGTTCCCGTCCTGGTTCACCGGGGTGGCGTTCGCGGCGATCGGCATCGGGGCGCTGGTCCCGGCGGCGATCATGTCGATCGCGGCGGCCAACCTGTTCACCCGCAACGTCTACAAGGAGTTCCTGAAGCCGGACGCGACCCCGGCCCAGGAGACCAAGGTGGCGAAGCTCGCCTCACTGCTGGTGAAGATCGGCGCGCTGGTGTTCGTGCTGGTGATGGACAAGCAGGCCGCGATCAACTTCCAGCTGCTGGGCGGCCTGTGGATCCTGCAGACCGCGGTGGCGCTGGTGGCCGGCCTGTTCACCCGCTGGTTCCACCGCTGGGCGCTGCTGGCCGGCTGGGCGGCCGGCATGGGCTACGGGACGTGGACGGCCTGGGGGATCGCCTCCCCGGCGACCGGGCACTTCGGCGGGAACAGCGCGGAGGTGCCCGGCCTCGGCGAGAGCGGCTACATCGGGCTGACCGCGTTCGTGCTGAACCTGGCGGTGGCGGTGGTCCTGACGCTGGTCCTGCGGGCCGTGAGGGCCCCCGAGGGGGCCGACGAGACCGCCCCGGCCGACTACCGCGCGGAGGCCGGTGACGAGGCCGTGGAGCGCGCCCCGCAGCCCGCGGCGGCGCACTGACGCACCAGGGGCGCGCGCTTCCTCGTCGTGCGCCCTGTGGTCGCGCCGTCCCCCCGATCGACACTGGGGTGACGGCGCGACCGTCCGTCACCGCCGGCCCCGCGCCGGAGGACCGGGAGCGACGGCACACCGCAAGCACCACCGACACGGGGAGCCACCGCCATGACCGACCTCAGCACGGTACGCAACGGACACCGCCCCGAGGCCGACCAGCCGGACCGGACGCGGCGGCTGCCCTCGGTGCTGGTCGCCACCCGGCACGGCGAGTCGACCGCCAACGTGGAGTTCCGGCACGCGGACGCCAGCGGGGCGCTCGCCGTCCCGATCACCTGCCGGGACGCCGACATCCCGCTCTCCCTGCACGGCCAGGACCAGGCCCGCGACCTGGGCCGCTGGTGGGCCGAGCGACCGCCCGCCGACCGGCCCCGCTCGGTGTGGTGCTCCCCGTACGTGCGCACCGCGGAGACCGCCCGGATCGCGCTGGCCCAGGCGTCCGGGCTGGGCGCCGTCCCGGTGGGGCTGGCGGTGCGCTACGACGAGCGGCTGCGCGACCGGGAGCTGGGCGTGCTGGAGATGCTCACCAAGGCGGCCATCGAGCGCGACCACCCGGCGGAGGCCGAGCGGCGGCGGCGGATGGGCGAGCTGTACTACCGGCCGCCCGGCGGCGAGTCCTGGCTGGACGTGGCGCTGCGGGTGCGCGACCTGCTGCGCGACCTGTACGAGGAGGAGGCGGGCCGGCCGGTGCTGGTGGTGGCGCACGACTGCACGGTGCTGATGCTGCGGCACGTGCTGGACCGGCTGCCCGAGGAGGAGCTGCTGGCGCTGGACCCGGTGGCGAACTGCTCGGCCAGCGTCTGGCGGGCCCGCGAGGGACGGCTGCGGCCGGCCGGCTGGAACCAGACCGGCCACCTGTCGGCCTGACCCGCCCCGCCCCCGCCGCTCAGCGCCCCGCCGCCCCCGCCCCCGCCGCCCGGAGTTCCGGCTCGCGGCCGTCCGGCTCACGGTCCCCGGTCTCGGGCCCGGCGGGCCGTCGCGGGCCGCCGAAGGCCCGCCGGTACGCCTGCGGGGTGGTGCCGAGCCGGAGGCCGAAGTGGTGCCGCAGCGCGGCGGCGTTGCCGAAGCCGCAGCGGGCGGCGACCGCGTCCACGCTCTCCCCGGTGGACTCCAGCAGGCGCTGGGCGAGCAGCACCCGCTGGCCGGTCAGCCAGCGGTGCGGGGTGGTGCCGGTCTCCTGCCGGAAGCGGCGGGCGAAGGTGCGCGGCGACATGTGGGCGAGCCGGGCGAGCTGGTCGACGCCGGTGTCCCGGTCGAGGTGGCGGCGCATCCACTCCAGCACCGGGGCCAGCGACTCGCCGTCGGCCTCGGGCAGCGGGCGGCTGATGAACTGGGCCTGGCCGCCGTCGCGGTGCGGGGCGACCACCATCCGGCGGGCGATCGCCCGGGCCACCTCGGCGCCCTGCACCTTGCGGACCAGGTGCAGGCAGGCGTCGATGCCCGCGGCGGTGCCGGCCGAGGTGATCACGGGGTGGTCGTCGACGTACAGCACGTCGGGTTCGACGGTGGTCAGCGGGAAGCGCTCGGCCATCAGGTCGGCGTACCGCCAGTGGGTGGTGCAGCGGCGGCCGTCGAGCAGGCCGGCCGCGCCGAGCAGGAAGCTGCCGGAGCAGATCGACAGCAGGTGGGCGCCGCGGTCGTGGGCGGCCCGCAGCGCCTCGACGACCTCCGCGGGGTACTGCTCGCGGATGCCGGTGGCGGTGGTGATGACCAGGTCGGCCGCGGCGATCCGTTCGGGGCCGTGCGGGACGTCGATGGTGAACCCGGCGTGGGTGCGCATCGGCCCGGGGCGGTCGCCGACCAGCGCGAAGTCGTAGACCGGCAGGCCGGATTCGGCCCGGTCCAGGCCGAACACCTCGCAGGCCACGCCCAGTTCGAAGGGGTGGACCTCTTCCAGCACCACCACGGCGACGTTCTCCAGCTTTCGCATCCCGCCAGGATGGCAGTGGCAGGATTTCGTGGCAATGGTGCGTTCCTGCCACTCGTGGGCGGCCGCCGGTGCGCGGACAGTGGAGGCATGACCACCGCGCTCGCCCTGCTGGGCCTCCTCGGCACTTTCGGACTCCTCGGCGTCCTGGTCGGCCGCGACCTGGACCGGCACGGCCGCCACGGCCGCGACAACGCGCACCGCCCGACCGGCTACCCGTTCGACCCGGACCTGGCCGACCCGCGCCGCCGGCCGTCCGGCACACTGGCCGGATGCGCTCCCCGACCGTCCGCCGTGCCCTCCTCCCCGACCTCGCCGGAGCCGGAGAGGTCAGCGTCGAAGCCTTCGTCGGGGACGGCCACACCCGTCCGGACTCTCCGTACGCCGACCTCCTGCGCGACACCGCCCGCCGCAACCGGGAGGCCGAGCTGCTGGTCGCCGTCGACGGCGCCGGGGCGGTCCTCGGCTGCGTGACCTTCGCGCCCGGCGGCACCCCGTGGGCGGACGTCGCCGGGCCGGGCGAGGGCGAGATCCGGATGCTCGCGGTCGGCGCGGCGGCCCGCGGCCGGGGCGTCGGCCGGGCGCTGGTGGTGGCGGCGATGGACCGCAGCCGGGAACTGGGACTGGCCGGGATGGCCTTCTCCACCCGTCCGACGATGACCGCCGCGCACCGGATCTACGAGGCGCTGGGCTTCGTCCGCGCCCCCGAGCGGGACTGGTCGGCCGCCCCCGACGTGGACCTGATGGTCTACACGATGCGGTTCTGAGGCCCGGGGCCGGCGGCCCGGCGGACGCCCGCGGGCGACGCGCCGGGCTTCCCGGTTTTTCTCCGGCCGATCGGAAACATCCGCGGCCCGTTCCCCGTTCTCCCCCTCGGCCGTCCGCTTCGGCCGGGCCGCCGCAGACGGCACCGGGCGCGGGGCCGACGGTCCCTCAGGAGCCGTCCGCCCCGTTTTCGTTGTCTACGCGCGGCGCCGCCGACGCGACACGCGCTACTACATCTGGTGCTTCCAGCTCCAGTCGCCACTACATGTATGCTCACTCTCGCTGTCGACGCAGGGGAATCCGGTGGAAGTCCGGGACTGCCCCGCAACGGTGAGCGGGCTGCAGCGACGCCCGCGCAGTCCGAGGACCTGCCGACGGCGTGCGACACGGCATCCCCGCAGACGCCATGCAGCACAGCTTTGCCGTCCGGTCTCGCGGGCGGACCGGGGGTGGTCTTCGGCGCGCCGGAACGCGTTCGCGTTCCTTCGTGCTGCCCTCCCCTGGCCGCGTGCGGTGCCGGACACCCGAGAGCACGTCCGCCGCCGCCACAGGAGAGAGTGCGCCTTGACCGTCGCCGCCTCAGTCACCCTGCCGTCCCAGGGATCCGCCGACGCCTTCACCGACCCCGGTGCGGCGTTGCTCCGGCTGCTCACCGACCGCAGCACCGACCTCCCCCAGGTGGACCCCGGCCACGTCGCCGCCGCCGCGCTGCGCGGCCGCCACGCCGGTTCGGACTTCGCCGAGCTCCGCGGGCTGGCCGTGGAGGCCGCCGCGTCGATGATCGCCGAGGACCCGCAGTACTCGAAGCTGGCCGCCCGCCTGCTGGCGCTGGAGATCCGCGACGAGGCCGCCACCCAGCACGTCACCTCGTTCTCCTCCTCGGTGGCCGTGGGCCACGCCGAGGGCCTGATCGGCGACGCCACGGCCGCGTTCGTGGCGCAGCACGCCGACCTGTTCGACTCGCTGATCGACGAGTCGGGCGACGACCGCTTCGAGTACTTCGGCCTGCGCACCGTGCAGTCCCGCTACCTGCTGCGCCACCCGATCACCCGCAAGGTGGTCGAGACCCCGCAGCACTTCCTGCTCCGCGTGGCGGCGGGCCTGGCGGTCGGCACCTCCGAGGAGTCGGTGCGCGAGGTCGCCGAGCTGTACACCCTGATGAGCCGGCTGGAGTACCTGACCAGCTCGCCGACGCTGTTCAACTCCGGCACCCGGCACCCGCAGATGTCCTCCTGCTACCTGCTGGACTCGCCGCTGGACAACCTGGACTCGATCTACAACCGGTACGCCCAGATCGCCCGGCTGTCCAAGCACGCCGGCGGCATCGGCCTGTCCTACTCGCGGATCCGCTCGCGCGGCTCGCTGATCCGCGGCACCAACGGCAAGTCGAACGGCATCGTGCCGTTCCTGCGCACCCTGGACTCCTCCGTGGCGGCGGTCAACCAGGGCGGCCGGCGCAAGGGCGCGGCCTGCGTGTACCTGGAGACCTGGCACGCCGACATCGAGGAGTTCCTGGAGCTCCGCGACAACACCGGCGAGGAGGCCCGCCGGACCCACAACCTGAACCTGGCGCACTGGATCCCGGACGAGTTCATGCGCCGGGTCAACGCCAACGCCGACTGGTCGCTGTTCTCCCCGGCGGACGTGCCGGAGCTGGTGGACCTGTGGGGCGCCGAGTTCGACGAGGCGTACGTCAAGGCCGAGCTGGCGGGCAAGGCCGTGCGCACCATCCCCGCGCAGACCCTGTACGCCCGGATGATGCGCACCCTGGCGCAGACCGGCAACGGCTGGATGACCTTCAAGGACGCCTCCAACCGGGCCGCCAACCAGACCGCGCTGCCGGGCCGCACGGTGCACTCCTCGAACCTGTGCACCGAGATCCTGGAGGTCACCGACGACTCGGAGACCGCGGTCTGCAACCTCGGCTCGGTCAACCTGGGCGCGCACGTCGCCCCCGGTGCCACCGCCGCCGACCTGCTGAGCGCGATGGACTGGGACCGCCTGGACGCCACCGTCCGCACCGCGGTGACCTTCCTCGACCGCGTGATCGACATCAACTTCTACCCGACCACCGAGGCCGGGACGTCCAACTCCCGCTGGCGCCCGGTCGGCCTGGGCGTGATGGGCCTGCAGGACGTCTTCTTCCAGCTGCGGATCGACTTCGACTCCGCCGAGGCGGTCGCCCTCTCCACCCTGATCGCCGAGCGCATCATGCTCACCGCGTACGAGCGCTCCGCCGACCTGGCCGAGCAGTTCGGCCGGCACGAGGCGTACGGCGAGACCCGGGCGGCCCGCGGCCAGCTGCACGTGGACCACTTCGGTGCGGCGAACCCGCACTGGGCCGCGCGCTGGGAGGCGCTGCGGGCCCGGATCGCCGAGGTCGGCCTGCGCAACTCGCTGCTGCTCGCGATCGCCCCGACCGCGACCATCGCGTCCATCGCGGGCGTCTACGAGTGCATCGAGCCGCAGGTCTCCAACCTGTTCAAGCGCGAGACCCTCTCCGGCGAGTTCCTCCAGGTCAACCCGTACCTGGTGCGCGAGCTCAAGGAGCTCGGCGTCTGGGACCAGCAGACCCGGGACGCGCTGCGCGACGCCAACGGCTCCATCCAGGAGTTCAACTGGCTGCCGCAGGAGGTCCGTTCGCTGTACCGCACGGCGTGGGAGCTGCCGCAGCGCGCGCTGATCGACCTGGCCGCCGCCCGGCAGCCGTACATCGACCAGAGCCAGTCGCTGAACCTGTTCATGGCGGCGCCGACCATCGGCAAGCTCTCCTCGATGTACTCCTACGCCTGGAAGGTCGGTCTGAAGACCACCTACTACCTGCGCTCCCGCCCGGCGACCCGGATCGCCCAGGCCGCACCCGGAGCCGCCCGCACCGCCGCCCCCGTCCCGGTGCAGTCCCCCGCCCTCTCCCAGGCCGAGCAGGACGCCATCGCCTGCTCGCTGGAGAACCCCGAGTCCTGCGAGGCGTGCCAGTAATGAGCACCGAAGACCAGAAGAAGATGCTGCTCGACCCGGGCTTCGAGCTGACGCTCCGTCCGATGCGCTACCCGTCGTTCTACGACCGGTACCGGGACGCGATCAAGAACACCTGGACCGTGGAGGAGGTGGACCTGCACTCCGACGTCGCCGACCTCGCCAAGCTCTCCGAGGGCGAGCGGCACATGATCGGCCGGCTGGTCGCGTTCTTCGCCACCGGTGACTCGATCGTCGCCAACAACGTGGTGCTGAGCCTCTACAAGCACATCAACTCCCCCGAGGCCCGCCTCTACCTGTCGCGGCAGCTGTTCGAGGAGGCCGTGCACGTCCAGTTCTACCTGACGCTGCTGGACACCTACCTGCCCGACCCGGAGGACCGCAACGCCGCCTTCGCGGCGGTGGAGAACATCCCCTCCATCGCGCAGAAGGCCCAGTTCTGCTTCAAGTACATGAACGCGGTCGACCACATCGAGTCGCTGCAGAGCAAGGAGGACCGCCGGGCCTTCCTGCTCAACCTGATCTGCTTCGCGGCCTGCGTCGAGGGCCTGTTCTTCTACGGCGCCTTCGCCTACGTGTACTGGTTCCGCAGCCGCGGCCTGCTGCACGGCCTGGCCACCGGCACCAACTGGGTGTTCCGCGACGAGTCGATGCACATGGACTTCGCGTTCTCGGTGGTCGACACCGTCCGCGCGGAGGAGCCCGACCTCTTCGACGACAAGATGGCCCGGCAGGTCACCGAGATGCTGGAGGAGGCCGTCGAGGCCGAGCTCCAGTTCGCCCGCGACCTGTGCGGCGAGGGCCTGCCCGGCATGAACACCGAGTCGATGCGCGAGTACCTGCAGGCGGTCGCCGACCAGCGCCTGGCCCGCCTCGGCCTGCCGGTCCGGTACGGCTCGACCAACCCGTTCGGCTTCATGGAGCTGCAGAACGTCCAGGAGCTGACGAACTTCTTCGAGCGCCGGGTCTCCGCCTACCAGATCGCCGTCGAGGGCTCGGTCTCCTTCGACGACGACTTCTAGGCCGCACCGCGACACGGAGGGCCGCACCCCGCCCGGGGTGCGGCCCTTCCGCGTGCCTGCCCGCCGTACCGTCAGTCGTTCGGGACGGTGGCGTACTTGGGGGTGCCGTCGGCCATCTGCCGCAGCGCGTCCTTGCGGTCGCGCTTGGAGAGCCGGTCGATGTACAGGTAGCCGTACAGGTGGTCGGTCTCGTGCTGGAGGCAGCGGGCGAAGAAGCCGGTGCCCTCGACCCGGACGGGGTTGCCGTCCTTGTCCTGGCCGGTGACGGCGGCGAAGTCGGGGCGGGCCAGCTCCTGGTAGGCGGTGGGCACCGACAGGCAGCCCTCCTGGCCGTCGTCCAGCACCCGGCGGCCGGCCGGCAGCTCCTCCAGCACCGGGTTGACCACGTGGCCGACGTGCCGGACGCCCTCGTCGTCGGGGCAGTCGTAGACGAAGACCTTCAGGTCGACGCCGATCTGGTTGGCGGCCAGGCCGACGCCCTCGGCCGCGTACATCGACTGGAACATGTCGTCGATCAGCGCGGACAGCTCGCCGTCGAAGGCGGTGACGGTCTTCACCTCGCGGTGCAGCACCGGGTTGCCGACCACGGTGATCGGACGCGCGGTGCCCTTGGAGAGGTCCGGCTCCTCGCCGACCACCCGCTGGGGCTCGGTGTCCTCGTGCGCGTGGTCGTGTCCGTGCTCGTGCTCGTGGTCGTGCTGCTCGGCCATCGCTCGGTTCCGCTTTCGTCCGCTTCCGCCTGGTGTACCGGTCCAGGGTACGGGGCGCGGTCCGGCCGGGGGCGGCCGCGGGTCAGCAGACCTCTTCGAGGTCCCGGTAGGCGCGGGTGGCCGGGGAGGCCGCGACCCAGCGCTCCAGCAGCGCCCGGACCAGGCCGGCGGGCGCGGCGATCCCGCACTCGCGCTCGACCTGCCAGGGGCCGCCGGCCGAGCCCTGGCTGAGGTGGCTGAGGTGGCCGGGGTGCAGCGGGTCGCCGTCGTCGTGCGGGTCGTGGTGGGCGGTGTGGCCGTCGTCGATGGCCATCCGGGACTCCGAGCAGGTGCGGCACAGCAGCCGCACCGAGGACGTCCAGTCCTCGGCCGCGTACCCGGCGTCGGCCACCGTCTTCTCCAGCGCGTCCCGGTCGGCGGCGGTGGCGGCCTGCAGCAGCACCACCCAGGTCGGCACGGGCGAGGGCGCCCACAGCTCGATCTCGTCGAAGACCGGGTAGGCGACGCCGTCGGCGACCCGCTCGCCGTGCGGGGCGCCGTCGTGCAGCACCACCTCGCCCCAGCGGCGGCCGGAGGACGGCAGCGGGATGGACAGCACCTCGATCCGGGCCGGGTCGAGCCGCCGCCCCCACACCACCTCGGACTCGCCGTCCGGGGACAGCCGCACCGGGGTGGTGCCCAGGTCGAGCTCGATCGGCCCGTCCAGCGCGGGCCCGCCGGGCAGCCGCAGCCCGTACGCCTGCCAGGCGCGGCGGGCCAGCGGCCAGTCCTGCAGGGCGGTGGCGGTGATGCCCAGGTTCCACCAGTCCGGGGCGCCGTGCTGGCGGTCGAGCAGCGCGACGGCGCGCAGGCCGGCCGAGCGGGCCTGCTCCCAGTCGCGGCGGAACTTGTGCAGCAGGGCCAGGTTGAACCAGGAGTCCGACAGCCACGGCTCCAGGTCCGCGGCCATCACCAGCAGCGCCCCGGCGTCCTCGTAGCGGCCGTCGCCGATCAGGGTGAACGCACGGTCGGTGGTCTGCCGCCAGGTCGCCGACGGACGATGCCGTGCGCGGTGGAAGATCCTCACGTTGGTCCCTTGCCGTCGGTCGTCACCGGGTCGCCCCGCCTCCGGGTCTTCCCGCCACGACCGCATCCAACCACGCCCGCCCCCGGCCGCGCGCCCCGCGCGGCCATTCAGGCCGCCGGGCGGCAGCGCCCGTCCGGACCGCGGGCCGCGCGGTGGCCGCGGCGGCCCAGCCGGGCCAGCGCGTCCAGCACCACCGGGTCGTAGCCGTGCCCGGCGTCCAGCCGCAGGTGCTCCAGCGGGTCGAGCAGGCCCGCCCGGGGGCGGTCGGCGGCGGCGGTGCGCAGGTCGTCGTGGGCGTTGGCGACCCGGATGATCCGGGAGGCCAGCGGCAGCGTGGGGTCGTGCCGGCCGTCGGCGAGGCGGCACGGGTCGGCCAGCCGGGCGACCTGCTGCCACACCTGCCGGGGCACCCCGGTGCGCTGGATCACCTCGCTGCCGAGCCGGGCGATCCGCTGCTGCTCGGCGTCGGGCAGCAGCGCCGTGGCCCCGCCCGGGACGGGTTCGACCAGCGACAGCTGCCCGATGTCGTGCATCAGCGCGGCGTACTCCAGCAGCGTCAGTTCGCGGCTGCCGAGCCCGAGCTCGCGCCCCAGCGCGCACGCCGTGTCGGCGACCCGGCGGGCGTGCCCGGGGGTGGTGTACCCGGCGATCTCGGTGGCCCGGGCCAGCGTCTCGATGGTCTGCCCGGTGGTGGCCCGCACCGCGACGGCCCGCCGGAACGAGGCCTGGGCGAGCAGCAGCGGCAGGCAGAACACCGGCAGCGCCCACAGCCCGGCCTCCCCGGCGAGCAGGCTCAGCAGCAGCCCGGTGGCGACCTGCGCGGAGCCGATGCCGAGCAGCGCGTGCAGCTGGTCGTCCAGCGCGGCGGCGTACCGCAGCCCGGTCCGGACGCCCTGCTGGGCGGCGGCCAGCACCGCGTCGCCGAGCGCGGCCAGCGCGGCCACGCCCGCCAGCAGCGCCCCGTACGCGGGCCCGGGCATCCGGTCGGTGACGCCGGAGTTGTACAGCGGCTGGAACAGCAGCGCGGCGAACGCGACGGTGACCAGGCGGCGGGCGGCGGCATCGAGGCCGGAGAGCGGGGTCCGCGGGCGGTGCCGGAGCGCGGCCAGCAGGTGCTGCCCGGCGAGCTGGACGGCCAGTCCGGCCAGCGTGCCGACCGCGGTGACGGCGGCGACCTGCAGCACCCCGTGGGTGGTGGGCAGGCCGTGCAGCGGTCCGAGCAGCGCGTAGGCGAGGGCGACGGCGGTGGCGACGGGCGCGGGTTCGCGGTCGCCGGGCAGCGCGGGCCCGGCGCACTGGCCGAGCGCGACCAGCCCGGCGAAGGCCAGCGCCACGCCGCCCTGGGCGACGCCGTCGGTCAGCGCGTGCAGGACGGCGGCGGTGCCGAGCGCGACGGCGGCGGCGAGCAGCAGGTCGGCCGGGACCGGGCGGCGGCGGGTGTTCACGCCGCTCCCCCGGTCGGCAGGCCGGTGCCGGACTGCTGGGGCAGCCGGGCCGGTTCGGGCACGCCGAGCGGGATGTCGGGCACCTCGCCGTCCCAGCCGCCGGGCGGCGGCGGTTCGGGCTGCCAGCCGTGCTCGGCGACGGCCTCGACCAGGGCGGTGACCATCACCGGGTCGAACTGGCTGCCCGCGCACCGCTCCAGTTCGGCGACCGCCTCCGGGACGGGGCGGCCGCGCCGGTAGGAGCGGGTGGAGGTCATCGAGTCGAAGGCGTCGGCGACCGAGATGATCCGGGCGAACTCGGGGATCCGCTCCCCCGCCAGCCCGTACGGGTAGCCGCGGCCGTCCATCCGCTCGTGGTGGTGCAGGATGCCGTCCCGGCCCTCGCCGAGGAAGTCCAACTGCCGGACCAGCTCGTGCCCGAACACCGGGTGCACCTCCACGGCGCGCCGCTCGGCGTCGGTGAGCGGCCCGTTGCGGCGCAGCAGTTCGGTGGCCACGGCGAGCTTGCCGACGTCGTGCAGCGTCCCGGCGAAGTGCAGGGTGCGGACCCGGTCCTCGGCCAGTCCGAGCTGGCGGGCGATCAGCACCGAGGCCCGGCCGACCCGTTCGCTGTGGCCGCGGGTGTAGGCGTCCTTGATCTCCACGGCCTGCACCAGCGCCTGCACGGTGGCCCGGTGCGCGGCCCGCTCGCGGTGGCCCTGCGCGGACAGCCAGGCGGTGATGGTCAGCGGCAGCAGGCCGAGCACCGCGGCGAACGCCCCGTACGGGCCCTGCCACAGCACGGCGATCATCAGGCCGCCCGCGCCGTGCAGCAGCGCGGCGGGCGCGGCCCGGCGCAGGCCGCGCAGCGCGCCCGGGCCGGCCCCGGCGCAGGTCAGCCGGACCATGCCGGCCACCAGGGCGCCGTTGACCAGGCAGAACGTCAGGATCGCGGCCAGCGCGCCGAGCGCGGCCCCGGGGAAGCGGGTGCCGAGCAGCAGCCGGGACCCGCCGAGCAGCCGGAACACCTCGGCGGCGGCGGCCGCGGCCAGGGCCAGTTGGGCGGCGTTCCACACCCGGCGCAGCCCGCGCGGCGGCGCGGCGGGGCCGAGCAGCGCGCCGGGCAGGGCGACCAGGGCGGCGGCGGCGGGCGGCAGCATCAGCACGCCGGCGAACAGCACCGGGAAGAAGCCGCTGCCGCGCGGGTCGGCGGGGGTCTCCTCGGCCGGGCGGCCGCGCAGCCAGCGCCAGAACCGGGCGCACGGGGTGCGGGCGCCCTGCGCCAGCGACTCCAGGCACAGGTGCAGCAGGGCGAGCAGGCCGACCCTGGGCCACTGCGGCGCGGGGCCGGACAGGGCCAGCGGCAGCAGCACCGCGCACGCGGCCGCCAGGACGACGGCCAGGTAGCCCGCGGCCCGCCCCGGCAGGGCGGGGTGCTGCTCGCGTGTGCTTGCGATCTCGGCCTCCCCCGCCCGTACGGGCCCTCCGACGTGAGGACTCGTCAGAGAATAGGGCCCGCCCGGACGGGTGCGGCGCACGATCGCGCATCGCCGCAGCCGGAGCAGCGACAGCTCACCCGATCGAGTGAGCGCTACTCCGCGGTCGCGACCGCCGAGCCGTGCCCGGCCGTTCCGTCGACCGTCACCTCGACGCTCACCGCGGACACCTCGATCACCGAGGTGTCCACCTCGCCGGAGCGCTGGGTGCGGATCGAGTCGATCCGGGCCAGCACCTTCGCCCGCAGGTCGGTCGGGGTGTCGTCACAACCGCAGGAGCGCTTGATCAGCGCCTTGATCGCCTGCTCCAGGCCGTACTTCTCGAAGCACGGCGAGCACTCGTCGAAGTGCACCCGCAGCTTGACGCAGTCACCCTCGGGCATCTCGTTGTCGAGGAATTCGTAGAGGTGGTCGAGCACCTCTCCGCACTCGGTCTCGTGCGGATCGCCGCAGCTCATGAGCCCGCGCCCTTCGCTTCCTGCCCTGCACCGGTACCGGCCGGGACCAGCCCCCGCTCGCGGGCGTAGTCCTCCAGCATGCCGCGCAACTGACGGCGGCCACGGTGCAGTCGGGACATCACCGTACCGATGGGTGTACCCATGATGTCCGCGATCTCCTTGTACGCAAACCCCTCGACGTCCGCGAGGTAGACCGCGATCCGGAACTCCTCCGGGATCGCCTGCAGCGCGTCCTTCACGTCGCTGTCCGGCAGGTGGTCGAGCGCCTGCGCCTCGGCCGACCGCAGGCCGGTCGACATGTGCGACTCGGCGCGCGCCAGCTGCCAGTCCTCGATCTCCTCGGCCGCGGTGCGCTGGGGTTCGCGCTGCTTCTTGCGGTACGAGTTGATGAACGTGTTGGTGAGGATGCGGTACAGCCACGCCTTGAGGTTGGTGCCCTCGCGGAACTGGTGGAACGACGCGTACGCCTTGGCGAACGCCTCCTGGAGCAGGTCCTCCGCGTCGGCCGGGTTGCGGGTCATCCGCAGCGCCGCCGAGTACATCGGGTCCAGGTAGCCGAGCGCGTCGCGCTCGAAGCGCTCGCGCCGGGCCTCCTCGGTCTCGTTCTCGGACACCCGGAAGGTGTCCTCGCCGATCGCCTCGGCCAGTTCGTCGCCGGTGAGCTGCTCGCCCTCCGGGCGGCCCTGGTCGGCGCCAGCAGCGCCCGACACGGCCGCGTCATCGGTCCCGACGACCGGACCCACCTCCTCGGAAACCCGCACACGGCCCACCTCGGGCCGACCCGCAAGCGAGGATATCGGGCTGACCGGCTTCTCGCCCGCGGCAACCCACTCCGACCAGTCCGGCAGGAGCGCAGACTGCGCTGCCCGCTCTTCCGGCCGCTCGCGGCACGCGATCGAACCCATGGACGCTGCCTTTCCACCGGGGGCATCTTCTGACGACTCGTGCAACCCCGCCCGCCGCCCGGACATTCCCGGGCCCCCGCCGTGCGACACAACTCACTTCCGGCGCAGCGCCCTTGCCGGCGCGGAAGCGCGGAAGCGCGAAGACGCGCGGGCATGCGGGCGTGCGGGCGACGGGTCGGGAGCCGGCCCCGCGGGGCGGCTCCCGGCGGGTGCCTCAGGGGCGGAGCCAGTCGGCGACCGCCCCCGTGACCAGCTCCAGGGCCGCCTCCTGGGTGAGCGGGGCCCGCTTCGGGACGGCGAAACCGTGCCCGGCGTGCGGGACCTCGACCAGGCGGTGGCCGGCCGGCGGGGCGGGGAACTCCGCCGGGGTGCCGAAGGCGTCCGCACCGCCCTGGACGACCAGCGTGGGCAGGCCGGTGCCGAGCAGCTCGTCCGCCCGGGTCCTCTCCGGCCGGCCCGGCGGGTGCAGCGGGAAGGCCAGCGCGAGCACGCCCGCCGCCCCGAGGCCGGCCGAGGTGCGGCAGGCGACCCGGGCCCCGGCGCTGCGGCCGCCCGCGTACACCGGCAGCCCCGCCTCGGCGGCGGCGGCGAACTGCGCGGGCCACCCCGCGTCCAGCACGGCCGGTGCCGGGGCCAGCCTGCGCCCCGCCACCCGCCAGGGCTGCTCGGCGAGCACCACGCTGACGCCGTCGGCCGGCAGCGCGGCCGCGAGCGCCTGCAGGTCGGGCGCCTCGACGCCGCCGCCCGCCCCGTGCCCGAGGAGCAGGACGGCCCGCGGCCGGGCGGCCGGGAACCAGTGGAGCCGGGCGTCCCCGGCGGGGGTGTCGACGATCCGCTGCATGGCGCAGAGCGTATAGAGGAGCGGCCCCCGGGCGGCCCCCGCCGCACCCCGCCCCGGGGACTCCCGCTCCCCCCGCCCCTCGCTCACTCCCCCGCCCGAAGGGCGCTCCCCTCCCCGCTCCCCGGCTCCCGCCGCGCCCCGCCCCGGGGGCTCCCGCCGCTCAGAACAGCGTGGTGAGGTCGTCCTCGGTGAGCGGCCGGGTCAGTCCCGGGTGGTTGTTGCGGATCTTGCCGACCTCGTCGGGGACGGCGTGGATGCGCAGGTCGCCGGGCGGGGGCGGGGCGAGGTCGGCGGTCTCGGCGTGCGGGTCGAGCCAGGCGTCCCAGCGGTCGGGGCCGAGGTACAGGGGCATCCGCTCGTGGACCGGGGCGAGCAGCGGTTCGGCGGCGGTGGTGACGACGGTGCAGGTGACCAGCCAGGCGTCGGGGTGGCCGCCGGGGCGCTCGCGGTCGCGCCAGAACTCGTACAGCCCGGCGAGGGCCAGCGGCGCGCCGTCGGCGCGGTGCACGAAGTAGGGGCGGCGGGGCGGGCGGGAGACGTCGTCGGTGGGGGCGGTCTGCCACTCGTAGTAGCCGTCGACGGGTATCAGGCAGCGCCGGGAGGCGTACGCCTGGCGGTACGCGGGCTTCTCGTGGACGGTCTCCGCCCGGGCGTTGATCATCTTGACCGCGGTCTCGGCGCTGCTCGCCCAGCCGGGCACCAGGCCCCAGCGCAGCACGTGCAGTTGGCGCACCGGGCGGCGCTGCCCGCGCGGGGCCCGGTCGAGGACGGCGTAGGTCCGCGCGGTGGGGGCGACGTTCCAGCTGGGGGCGATCGTCTCGGTCGGGTCCCACTGCTCGACGCCGAACAGGCGGACCAGTTCGGCGGGTTCGGTGGAGGAGGCGAAGCGTCCGCACATGGCGCCCAGCTTGCCAGAGCGGGGGGAAGCGGGACCAGCGGCTACCGGCGGCCCGCCCTTCCGTGGGAGGCTGCCCGCCCCGGACCGGGGAGACGGCGGTGATCGGAGGTCGGCGATGGACTTCGCGGAGCTGTGGGAGCGGGTGGCGGCCGTCCGGCCGGACCCCCCGCACTGGCTGGTGTGGGGCACGGCGGCGGTGGCGTTCCTGGCGGTGGCGGTGCGCCCGGTGTGGCTGTGGACCCGCACCGTGGTGACGATCGCGCACGAGGGCGGGCACGGGCTGACCGCGCTGCTGACCCGGCGGCGGCTGTCGGGGATCCGGCTGCACTCGGACACCTCGGGGCTGACGGTCTCCTCCGGGAAGCCGACCGGCCCGGGCATGGTGCTGACCGCCGCGGCCGGCTACCCGGCGCCCTCGCTGCTGGGCCTGGGCGGGGCGGCACTGCTGGCGGCGGGCCGGACCACCGCGCTGCTGTGGATCGGCATCGTGCTGCTGGCGGCGATGCTGCTGACCCTGCGCAACCTGTTCGGGGTGGTGGCGGTGCTGGTCACCGGCGGGGCGTTCGTCGCGGTGTCCTGGTACGGGACGGCCGAATGGCAGGGGGCGTTCGCCTACCTGGGGGTGTGGTTCCTGCTGCTGGCGGGGGTGCGCCCGATGCTGGAGCTGTGGGTGACCCGGCGGCGCGGCGGCGCGCCCGGCTCGGACGCGGACCAGCTGGCGCGGCTGACCGGCGTTCCGGGGGCGCTGTGGGTGGTGGCGTTCCTGGCGGTGGCGCTGGCCTGCCTGGGGCTCGGGGCGGCCTGGCTGCTGCCCCGGTAGCGGCACGGCGCCTCATAGACTTGGCGCCATGACCGACTCCCTGTGGCCCGCTCCCGTCGCCACCGCCGCCGTGGACGCGACCGTGACCATCCCCGGCTCGAAGTCCGCGACCAACCGCGCGCTGGTGCTGGCCGCCCTCGCCGACGGCCCGGGCTGGGTGCGCCGCCCGCTGCGCAGCCGCGACTCGCAGCTGATGGCGGACGGCCTGCGGGCGATGGGCGTGACGGTCGAGGAGACGGTGAACGCGGCGTCCGGCGGCACCGGCGGCGGCGAGGCGTGGCGGGTGATCCCGGCCGAGCGGCTGCGCGGCCCGGCGCGGGTGGACGTGGGCAACGCGGGGACGGTGATGCGCTTCCTGCCGCCGCTGGCGACCCTGGCGGACGGCCCGGTGCACTTCGACGGCGACCCGCGCAGCCACGAGCGCCCGCAGCACGGCGTGATCGACGCGCTGCGCGCGCTGGGCGCCCGGGTCGAGGACGGCGGCCGCGGCGGCTTCCCGCTGACCGTGCACGGCACCGGCGCGCTGGACGGCGGCGCGGTGGAGGTGGACGCCTCGTCCTCCTCGCAGTTCGTCTCGGCGCTGCTGCTGTCCGGGGCGCGCTTCCACCACGGCGTGGAGATCCGCAACACCGGCGGGCCGGTGCCCTCGCTGCCGCACATCCGGATGACCGTCGACATGATCCGCAAGGCGGGCGGCCAGGTGGACGCGCCGGAGGACGGCGGCGAGAAGGACGTCTGGCGGGTCACCCCGGGCGCGCTGATCGGCCGCGACCTGGTGGTCGAGCCGGACCTGTCGAACGCGGCCCCGTTCTTCGCGGCGGCGCTGGCCACCGGCGGCCGGGTGACCGTCCGGGACTGGCCGAAGCACACCTACCAGCCGGGCGACCAGCTGCGCGAGATCTACACCGCGATGGGCGGCTCCTGCGAATTCGTGGACGACGGGCTCCGGTTCACCGGCACCGGCAAGATCCACGGCATCGAGGCGGACCTGCACGACGTCGGCGAGCTGACCCCGGTGATCGCCGCGGTGGCGGTGCTGGCCGACTCCGAGTCGCACCTGTACGGCATCGCGCACCTGCGGCTGCACGAGACCGACCGGCTGGCCGCGCTGGCGAAGGAGATCAACGCGCTGGGCGGCGACGTCACCGAGACGGAGGACGGCCTGCGGATCCGGCCCCGCCCGCTGCACGGCGGCGTCTTCCACACCTACGAGGACCACCGGCTGGCCACCGCCGCCGCCGTGCTGGGCCTGGCCGTGGAGGGCGTGCTGGTGGAGGACGTGGCGACCACCGCCAAGACCCTGCCGGACTTCCCGCGGATGTGGGCCGACCTCCTCGGCCAGGTCTGACGGGGGAGAGCAGCATGCGCCGCTACGACAAGAACGCCGACGAGGACGACATCCGCAGCCGCCCGGGCCGCCGGGGCTCCCGCCCCCGCACCCGGATCCGGCCCAAGCACGAGGACGCCGCCGAGGCGATGATCCTCACCGTGGACCGGGGCCGGATGACCTGCCTGGTCGACAGCGGCACCGAGGACGAGCGCCAGGTCGTCGCCATGAAGGCCCGCGAGCTGGGCCGCAAGGGCGTCGTCGTCGGCGACACCGTCAACCTGGTCGGCGACCTGTCCGGCGAGCCGGACACGCTGGCCCGGATCGTCCGGGTCGAGGAGCGCAGCTCGGTGCTGCGCCGCACCGCGGACGACGACGACCCGTACGAGCGGATCGTGGTCGCCAACGCCCAGCAGATGGCCATCGTCACCGCGCTGGCCAACCCCGAGCCGCGCCCCCGGCTGATCGACCGCTGCCTGGTGGCCGCGTACGACGCCGGGATGGAGCCGCTGCTGGTGCTCACCAAGGCCGACCTGGCCTCCGCCGACGAGCTGCTGGAGTCGTACGCGCCGCTGGGCATCCGCTACGTGGTGACCCGGGCCGACGAGCTGGAGACGGCCGGGGCGGAGGCCGTCCGCGCGCACCTGCGCGGGCGCACCACGGTGTTCATCGGGCACTCCGGCGTCGGCAAGACCACCCTGGTCAACGCGCTCGTCCCGGAGCACCGGCGGTCCACCGGCCGGGTCAACGCGGTCACCGGCCGCGGCCGGCACACCACCGTCTCGGCGCTGGCCCTGCGGCTGCCCCCGGCGCCCGGCGCGAAGCCCGGTTCGAAGAAGGCGCTCGACCCGGGCTGGGTGATCGACACCCCGGGCTTCCGCTCCTTCGGCCTGTCCCACATCGACCCGTCCCGGGTCATCCACGCCTTCCCCGACCTGGAGCCGGGCACCGCGGACTGCCCGCGCGCCTGCTCGCACGACGAGCCGGACTGCGCGCTGGACGCCTGGGTCGCCGACGGCCACGCCGACCCGGCCCGGCTGTACTCGCTGCGCCGCCTGCTGGCCACCAAGGACGCCTCCGAGGGGGACTGAAATTCGGCGCGATCACGAGTCGCTGGGGCCGCTGCGCCGGGTAACGATAGGAAGGTCACACCGTCCTACCTGACAGGGAGTCAACCCGATGGCATGGGCCATGGTGATCCTCGCCGGTCTGCTGGAAACGGGATTCGCGGTCAACCTGAAGCTCAGCCACGGCTTCACCAAGATCTGGCCCACCATCAGCTTTGCGCTCTTCGCGCTGGGCTCCTTCGGCCTGCTCACGCTCTCCCTGAAGACCCTCCCGGTCGGCAGTGCCTACGCGGTGTGGACGGGCATCGGCGCGGCCGGCACCGCGGTGTACGGGATGGTGTTCCTCGGCGAGTCCTCCTCCACCCTCAAGCTGGTCTCCATCTCCCTGGTCATCGCCGGGGTGATCGGTCTGCAGCTCAGCGGCTCGGGACACTGAGTCCGCTAGGGTTCCGTGCATGGCCGATTACCACGACGACCTCCGACTCGCCCACGTCCTCGCCGACTCGGCCGACTCGATCACCATGGAGCGTTTCAAGGCGCTCGACCTGAAGATCGAGACCAAGCCCGACCTGACCCCGGTCAGCGACGCCGACAAGGCCGCCGAGGAACTCGTCCGCTCCGTCCTGCAGCGGGCCCGCCCGCGCGACGCCGTGCTCGGCGAGGAGTACGGCCTGCAGGGCTCCGGCCCGCGCCGCTGGGTGATCGACCCGATCGACGGCACCAAGAACTACGTCCGCGGCGTCCCGGTCTGGGCCACCCTGGTCGCCCTGCTGGAGGAGCAGCCGGACGGCGAGCACGTCCCGGTGGTCGGCATCGTCTCCGCCCCGGCGCTCGGCCGCCGCTGGTGGGCCGCGAAGGGGCTGGGCGCGTTCGCCGGCCGCAGCCTGGCCAAGTCCCAGCGCATCCACGTCTCCAAGGTCTCCCGCCTCGCCGACGCCTCGCTCTCCTTCTCCTCGCTCAGCGGCTGGGAGGAGCGCGCCCGCCTCGACGCCTTCCTCGACCTGACCCGGATCTGCTGGCGCACCCGCGCCTTCGGCGACTTCTGGTCCTACATGATGGTCGCCGAGGGCGCCGTCGACATCGCCGCCGAACCCGAGCTCTCGCTCTGGGACATGGCCGCCCCCTGCATCATCGTCCAGGAGGCCGGCGGCCGCTTCACCGGCCTCGACGGCATCGACGGCCCCACCGGCGCGGACGCGGTCGCCACCAACGGCGTCCTGCACGAGGCGGCGCTGCGCTCGCTCAGCGTGTAGGGAACGCACCACCAGGGGCGCGGGGAACGGCGCGGCCGACCGGGCACGCACAGCCGGACCGCGACGCAGGACGACCACTTGCACCATCTCGCGACCACGCTGACGTGCTCCTCCCGCGGCGCGCGGTTCCCCGCGTCCCTGACTGCCCTTACGCGGAGAGCTCCGCGTTGAGCGCCCCCAGCAGCCGTCCCGCGCGCTCCGCGACCTCGGCCGGGCCGTACTCCGCGGCGCGCTTGCACCAGTTCTCGGCCTGGAGGGCCTCGCCGCGGCGCAGGGCCAGCAGGGCGAGCCGGAGCGCCGCGCGGCCGTGGCCGGCGTCCGCGGCGCGGGTGTACCAGAGCATGGCCTCGGCCTCGCTGTCCTGGCGGGCGAGCAGCAGGCCGAGGTTGAAGGCGGCGCTGCGGCTGCCGCCCTCGGCGGCGCGGCGGTACCAGCTCTCGGCGATCTGCAGCGCGCCGCGCTCCGCGGCCCGGACGCCCATCCGGACCTGGGCGCGGCGGTGTCCGGCATCGGCGGCGATCGCGTACCAGTGCTCGGCCTCGGCGTCGGCGTCGCCGCGGCGGTCGAGCAGCGAGGCGAGCCGGAAGCCGCCTTCCGCGGAGCCGCCGTCGGCGGCCTGCCGGTAGCGTTCCAGGGCGCCGGCGAGGTTGCCGCGCTGCTCCTGGGCGACGGCGAGCTGCAGGGCGGCCTCGCCGTGGCCCTCGGCGGCGGCGCGGGCGTACCACTCCTGGGCCTGCCGGGTCTCGCCGCGGCCGGCGTGCAGCACGCCGAGGTTGAAGGCGCCGTCGACGGATCCGGCTTCGGCGGCCTTGGAGAACCAGGGTTCGGCGCCGGACTCGTCGCCGCGCTGGAGCAGGACGATGGCGAGCGCGTTGCAGGCTTCGCGGTGCCCGGCGTACGCGGCCCGGCGGTACCACTGCTCGGCCTGGGCCTCGCGGCCCGCCCCGGCGCACAGCAGGCCGAGGTTGAAGGCGCCGTTGTGGTCGCCGGCGTCGAGGGCGGCGCGGTACCAGCGCTCGGCGACGGTGCTCTCGCCGCGGCCCGCGTGCAGGGCGCCGAGGGCGTTGGCGGCGGTGCCGTCGCCGGCTTCGGCGGCCTCCTGCCACCATTCGGCGGCGGCGGAGAGGTCGCCGGTGTCGCGGAGCAGGAAGCCGAGGGCGCAGGCGGCGCGGGCCTCGCCGTTCTGGGCGGACTGCCGGTACCAGCGGGCGGCCTCGTCGAGGTCGCCGCGGGCTTCGAGCAGGACGCCGAGGCGCAGGGCGGCGCGGGCGTGGCTGCGGGCGGCGGCGGTGCGGTACCAGGTCTCGGCGGTGTCCTTGTCGCCGGCGGCCTCGCGCATCCGGGCGAGCCGGTAGGCGGCCTCGCGGTGGCCGGAGTCGGCGGCGGCCTTGAACCAGCGTTCGGCCCGGACGTCGCGGCGGTGCTCCATCAGGTCGCCGAGGGCGTAGGCGCCGAGCGGGTGGCCCTGTTCGGCGGCGAAGTGCAGCCAGTACTCGGCGGCCTCCTCCTCGCCCTGGTCGCGCAGTTGCAGGCCGAGGGCGTGCGCGGCGGGGGCGGAGCCGGCGACGGCGGCCTGCCGCCACCACTGGGCGGCCTCGGCGCGGTGGCCCTGCTGGTGGAGCAGGACGCCGAGGTTGTTGGCGGCGGCGCGCAGTCCGGCGGCGGCGGCGGAGCGCAGGTACGGTTCGGCGTCGCGCAGGTCGCCGCGGCGCAGCAGGAGGGCGCCGAGCTGGCTGGCGGCGTTCGGGTCGCCGGCGTCGGCGGAGCCGCGGTGGCGGGCTTCGAGGGCGGCCTGTTCGCGGGCGGCGAGGGCGGTCTCGAAGCTGTCGTCGCCGTCGTCGACGGCCGGGGCGAGGTCGCGGGCGGTGCCGGCCGCGGCCTGGTCGGCCGTGAGGTGGACCAGGCTCTCCGGGCCGTAGCCGGTCACGTCGACGGCACCGGTCGCGGTCCCGCGCTGGGCGGGCAGGCCGCCGGTGGCCTGCTCGGTGGGCCGGGCGCCGGTCTCGGTGTCCGCGCTGGGTCCGGCGGCCTGTGGTTCTCCCGTCCCGTTGTTGCCGATGAGCTTCATGCCGACTCCCGCTCCCCCAGAGTGTCGCGGCATCCGCCCCGGGCCTTCGGCCCCGGGCGTGTCCCCCAGGGGGCACGTCGGACCGGACGGCCCGTCAGTGGCCGTGCCGTGTCCCCCTCGTGGTCCATCGTCGCATCACCCGCACACCGCGTACACCTGCTCCGTCCGTTTTGGCGGAGCGGGGCCGAAGCGCGGCGAGATCGCTTCGGCTCTTTGTCGATTTCCCGACACTTGAGCCCCACAAACCCCGGCCACGCATCGTACCGGAGTCGATCAACTCCGTGCGTCCGCAAGGGGGAAGGCCCGGAGGACGGAATCCTCCGGGCCTTCCTTGAAGCAGGGTTGACGCAGGCTCAGCTGACGCTGAAGTCATCGGCCTGGTAAGCACCCTGTCCGTACCAACCGTGCACCCAGACGGTCACCGAGGTGACCGAGGCGCCGGTGGTGAACTTGGTGGACAGCTGCGTCCACGCGCTCCCGCCGGGGGTCCAGGTCGAGCTGTCCGCGCCGGAGCCGGTGACGCCCAGGTAGGTGTAGTTGCCCTTGACCCAGGCGGACAGCGTGTAGGTGGTGTTGGGCTTGACCGTCACCACCTGCTGGCACTGCGCGGTGTCCCCGGCACTGGCGTTGCCCTGCAGGGCGTACGCGCCGGTGTGGCCGCCGCTGACCGCCGATCCGCCGCTGCCCGCGCAGGTCCACGGGCTGAGCGCGCCGGACTCCAGGCCCGGGTTGGCGACGATGCCGCCGCCGGGCGAGGTGGGCGAGGAGGACGGGCTCGTGGACGGCGAGGTCGACGGGCTGGTCGACGGCGAGGTCGACGGGCTGGTCGACGGCGACGGGGAGGAGGACTTCGTCGGCGAGGCGCTGGCGCTCGGCGAGCCGGTCGGCGGGGCCGGGCAGGAGGCGGCCGAGCCGTTGGTGGCCGTCATCAGCGGGTTGAGCAGCGCCGCGTTCGGGTCGTCGTACAGCGAGAACACGAACGATCCGCCGAGTCCGTTGCAGTGCGCGTAGTCCATCTTGGCCTGGATGGACTTGGCGTTCTCCCCGGACCAGAAGTTGTTGCCGTCGTAGAAGTACGCGGCCTGCGAGGCGGCGTCCCAGTAGGTGTAACTGGGGTTGTCCACCGTCCCGAGCAGTTCCTTGTACATCCGCACGCCGTTGACGTTGCCGGAGTTCGGCGCGCCCTGGGCCGGCCCGCTGGCGGGTTGGAACAGCCCGTGGTTGGCCCCGGCCGCCACGCCCGTCCAGCCGCGGTAGTACAGCGGGACGCCCATGTTCAGCTTGTTCGCCGGGAACCCGCCGGGGATGCCGTACGAGGAGTCGCCGACCGTGTACGCCTTGACCGCCTCGTCGATCGAGTACTTGGCGTTGCCCGGCGGCACGTTGTTCATCGGGTCGTTCGGGTTCTGGTAGACCGGCGTCTGGTGGTTGGTCGGCCCCTGGGCCTCCCAGCCGCCGTGCATGTCGTACGTCATCGGGTCCGCGAAGGTCAGGTACTGCCCGATCTTGTCGGTCTCGATGTACTGGATCTTGTCCTGGCCGGCCGGCAGCGCCGCGCTCAGCGCGTAGGTCTTGCCGTCCGCGCTGCCCTGGGTGTTGAGCTGGTTGCGGAACTCGGCCAGCAGGGCGGTGAAGTTCTGCTTGTCGTTGGGCGAGGCGTGGTTGCCGAGGTGGCCGCCGCCGCCCGGGTACTCCCAGTCGATGTCGAAGCCGTCGAAGATGCCCTTGCCGGTGCCCGGGCCGCCGTAGCCGCCCTGGGCGGGCAGGTTGCCCTTGATGAACATGTCGACGCAGGAGGAGACGAACTTCTTGCGCGCGGCGTCGTTGGCCGCCACGTCGGAGAAGTACTTGGAGTACGTCCAACCGCCGATCGACATCAGCACCTTGAGCTTCGGGTACTTCGCCTTCAGCTCCTGGAGCTGGTGGAAGTTGCCCGCCAGCGGCTGGTTCCAGGTGTCGGTGGAGTTGTCCACGCTGTTGCCGTTGGCGAAGGTCTTGGCGTAGTCGGCGTAGTAGTCGCCCGCGCCGTCACCGGCGTTCGGGTTGTTCTCGTCCTGCGAGGCCGCCGAGTTCGGCTCGAAGCAGGTCAGGTTGTTGGGGTCGATGTTGGCGAAGTCGTACAGCAGGTAGTCGAGCTTCCCGGCCATGCCGTTGGTGTCGACGTTCTTGAGGTAGAAGGCGTTCGAGTAGATCGACCACTGGTCGAAGTACGCGACCTTCATGCCGCCGCTGGTGGCGGGGGCGCCGGTCGTGTTGCCCGGCCCGGCGGTCGCGCTGGGGGCTCCCAGCAGCGACACCGCCCCGGCGAGCAGCGTGGCGGCCGCGGCCGTGACGGCCCAGGCCCTGCGGTTGTTGCGATGCATGCGGATGTGCCTCTCTCCTGTCACGTGGGGATGCAGGAACACCGTCGGACACCCGGTCGGGAGAGCGGCAGACGGAACCAGAACGTGATCAATTCCCGTTGCTGGCAAAGGACTTGCGGCGCATCAGGACGGGCGGTGGGGGCCGCCCGTCATGGGCATGACTCAGGTTGGACTAGACCACATGGCGTGTCAATCGACCGGACTACCAAGGAATGGCAAAGGGAACGACGAAGGCCCGGAGGCTGATGCCTCCGGGCCTTCGTGCTACTGAGTAGCGGGGACAGGATTTGAACCTGCGACCTCTGGGTTATGAGCCCAGCGAGCTACCGAGCTGCTCCACCCCGCGTCGGTGAAACCACTGTATCACGATCACGGGGTGGACCAACAAACCGGTTTTCGCAGCTCAGCCGGTGGGCGAGGCCGAGGGCGAGCCGCTCGGCGCTTCGCCGGGCGAACCGCTCGGCGATCCGCTCGGCGATCCGCTCGGCGCGGGGGACGCCCCGCCGCCGGCGGCCTTCTGCTCGGCGGCCACCGCGTCGGCGATCGCCTTCTTCAGCGCCTCCTGGGACTTGCCGTACGCCGTCCAGTCGCCGTTCTTCATCGCCGCCTGGCCGTCGTCGAACGCCTTCTGCGCGTCGGCGAGCGCCTTCTGCACGTCCGGGTCCTCGGTGCCGGGCGCGGTCGGGGTGCCCGGGTTCTCCGGCTGGCTCGGGGCGGTGGGCGTGGTGGCGCCGTCCGCCGCGCCGCCGAGCACCTTGGTCAGCACCTCGCTCAGGGTGTCCCCGATCGCCACGTTGCCGGTGCCGTACACGGCCAGCACCTTCTTGAGGGCCGGCACCTTGGCGCCGCGGGCCACCAGGTAGACCGGCTCGACGTTGAGGATGCCGCCGCCGACCGGCAGGGTCAGCAGGTTGCCGTAGACCAGGCCGGACTCGTTGTTGTTGCTCAGCAGGGTCAGCTGGTGGGCGACTTCGGAGTCGGAGTTGAACTTCGCCTGGACCAGCCCCGGGCCGAGCGCGCCCGAGCCGGACGGCAGCCGCAGGATCCGCAGCTTGCCGTAGTCCTCGCCCGGGTCGGCGTCCACCGCCATGAACGCGGCCAGGTTCTTGCGCCCCGAGGGCACGAAGGAGGTGGTCAGCGAGAAGCTGGCCTCCTTCGCGTCCGGCATCCGCACCGTCAGGTAGTACGGCGGCTGGACCTCGGTGGTGTCGAGCGTCGGGTCGGTCGGCACGTCCCAGATGTCGGTGCCGTTGAAGAACGCCGTGGCGTCGGTGATGTGGTACTGCCCGAGCAGGTCGCGCTGGACCTTGAACAGGTCCTGCGGGTAGCGCAGGTGCGGCAGCAGGGTCGACGGGATGTCCGCCTTCGCCTTCACCGTGCCCGGGAACGCCTTCATCCAGGTCTTCAGCACCGGGTCGGCCTCGTCCCACTGGTAGAGCGACACCTCGCCGGTGTACGCGTCCACGGTGGCCTTCACCGAGTTGCGGATGTAGTTGACCTGGTTGGTGGCGGTCAGGGTGCGGCCGCGCTGGTCGGTCATCGAGTCCTTGGTGGCGTCACCGAAGGTGGTCTTCGAGGAGAACGGGTAGCCGTCCGAGGTGGTGTAGCCGTCCAGCACCCACACCAGTCGGCCGTTCTGCACCACCGGGTAGGGGTCGGCGTCGATCGACAGCCACGGCGCGACCTTCTCGACCCGCTCCTTGGGGGTGCGGTCGTACAGGATCTTCGCGCCGTCCTTGATCGCCCCCGAGTAGAACAGCTGCGGCTCGGCGAACTTCACCGCGTACGCGGCCCTGGTCAGCGGGTTGTCCAGCGAGACGCCGCTGCCGCCGTTGTACTGCCAGGTCTGGTCGGGCTGGCCGTCCCGGGTGTAGTCGATCTCGTCCATGCCGGGGCCGACCACCGAGTACAGCGGCGACTTCTCGCCGTAGTACACCCGCTGCTCGTACGCGCCCAGGTCGCCGGTGGTCGGCAGCGAGTGCTCGGTGTAGACCGGGTTGCCGTTGGCGTCGACCTGGTTGCCCTTGGCGGACACCATGCCGTAGCCGTGGGTGTACTTGAAGTGGTCGTTGATGAAGTTGCGCTGCTGCACGCCCGACAGGTCCAGCTCGCGCACGCCCAGCACGGTGTCCTGGTCGCCGTAGCGGTCCACGTCCAGGGTCTTCGGGAAGGCGTAGTAGTTGCGCAGCGCCTGGTTCTGCTGGAACGTCGGCGAGACCACGTTCGGGTCCGCCAGCCGGATGTCGGTGATGGTCTGCGCGTCCTGCTTGAGCTTGTCGGCGTCGACGGCGCTGTCCGGCGCGTCGTACTGCTGCTCGGCGGTGTCCGCGATGCCGTACGCCTGTCTGGTCGCGTCGATGTTCTTCTGGATGTACGAGGTCTCCTTGGCCTGCTCGTTCGGCTTGACCTGGAACTGCTGCACCAGCGCCGGGTAGAGGCCGCCGACCAGCAGCGCGGAGAGCGCCATCAGGCCGAAGCCGATCAGCGCCGGCGCCCAGGTCCGCCGGATCGGGGTCAGGAAGAACAGCAGCGCGCAGATGATCGCCACGAAGAACAGGATCGTCTTGGCCGGCAGGAACGCGTTCGCGTCCACGTAGCGCAGGCCGGTCCAGCCGTCGACCTTCTTGTACGACTCGCTCTTCACCGCCAGCGCGTACCGGTCCAGCCAGTACGCCACCGCCTTCAGCAGCACGAACACGCCCAGCAGCACGGCCAGGTGGCCCTGCGCCCCGGCGCTCGCCCGCCGCCCGGGCCCCTGCAGCCGCAGGCCCCCGTACAGGTAGTGCACGGCCGTCGCGGCCAGCAGCGAGACCAGCACCGCGCTGAACGCGAAGCCCAGCACGAACTGGTACCAGGGCAGGTCGAACGCGTAGTACGAGACGTCCTTGTGGAACTGGCTGTCCTTCACGCCGAAGGAGGTGCCGTTGACCCAGAGCATCCAGGTCCGCCACTGGGCGCCCGCGGCGGCGCCGGCCGCCAGGCCGACCAGCAGCGACAGGCCGATCAGCAGCCACTTGCGGAACGGCGCGACGCCCATCCGGTAGCGGTCCAGGCTCTGCTGCTCCACCGACATCGCGGCCAGCGGCGGCCGCAGCCGGTGCGCCAGCCACAGGTTGAAGCCGACCACCAGCGCCATCAGCAGCCCGAACACCGCGAACAGGCCGATCTTGGCGCCCAGTTGCCCGGTGAACACCGAGCCGTAGTGCACCGAGTCGAACCACAGCCAGTCGGTCCACAGTCCGGCGAACATCACGAACAGCAGGAACAGTGCGAACAGCACGCCGACCGTCAGCAGCAGCACCTTCGCCCGGCGCGACGGCGGGCCGACTCTCGCTCGGGAACCCGGACCTGAACGGTCCGGCATCTGGAAGGTCAAGGGGCCACCTCAGCTGTCGTCGTCGGAGTTGCGTGCCGCCGCACCATGGCGGACAGCGGTCTCCCATGCAACTTAATCAGTCTTTACCTGAGTTCCCGGTCGCTGCGTCGGAGTTGGAGCGGGCCCCCTCGGACATGTGAGGATGGGCCCATGTCCGACTCCCCTGACCTGACCGCCGCCGCCTCCGGCCTCCCCGCGGCCACCCCCCTCACCCGGGCCGCCCTGGAGATCGACGAGCACGCCGCGACCCTCGGCTGGGACCTCCCCGCCCGCCTGTTCGCCCTGGTCGACAACGCGCAGATGCGCAAGGCCAATCCGCGGCTCGCCTCGCAGCTCGGCCTGGACGACAACCCGACCGGCCTCACCCCGGTCGAGCAGGAGGAGATCCCCGCGGGCACCGAGCTCGACCGCTTCCTCGGCACCATCGCCTGGCCCGACGGCGTCGTCGGCTGCGCGCTGGTGGTCGAGCGGCTGATGCTCCCGCCCGGCGCCGAGGCGTCCCGGCCGAAGAACGCCACCGAGAAGGAGATCAACGACTGGGTGGCGACCCACCCGCAGCGCCAGGAGGTCCGGATCACCGCGGCCGTCCTGCGCGACGGCTCCCGGGAGGTCGCCCTGCGGCTGCGCGAGAAGGACCTCGCCCGCGAGGTCCTCACCGGCCCGGAGCTCGTCCCCAACCTGACCGAAGCGCTGCTCGCGACCCTCTCCTGAAACCCGGGGGCGAAATCAGGGGCCCGGGGAACGGCGGGTCCGTGCTGCTGACGGCCGGAGCCCATCGAAGGTCCGTGCTGCTGCGTGCCGTAGACAGAACCCGAAGCTCACGCCCGCAACGGCAGTGAACCGCCCGCAGCCACGGCCTCGCCGTTCCCCGAGCCCCTGAATTGCGGGCCCGCTACTTGCAGCCGGGCAGCGCCGCCTTGTCGCCGCTGCGGATGCTGTCCAGCGCCTTCATCGCGCCGTCCAGGTTCTCCACCTTGACCAGGGTGAGGCCGGACGGGGTGCCTTTGACCGCCTCGGAGCAGTTGTCCGCGGGGGTGAAGAAGTACTCGGCGCCCTTGTCCCGGGCGGCGATCAGCTTCATCTGGATGCCGCCGATCGGGCCGACCGCGCCGTCGTCGTCGATGGTGCCGGTGCCCGCCACGAACTTGCCGCCGGTGAGGTCGGTGGGGGTGAGCTTGTCGACGATGCCGAGCGCGAACATCAGGCCGGCGCTGGGGCCGCCGACGTCCTGCAGGCCGATGTCGATCTTGAACGGGTAGACGTGGTCGACGCTGGGCGTGATGCCGACCACCGCCCGCTCGGGGGCGTCGTCCTCGGACTTGGCGGTGACGACGGACACCTGGACCTCGTCCGCCGGGTTCGGCGTCGCGCCGGCCTTGGCGTGCGGCACCACGGTGAAGACCACCGTCTCGCCGGGCTGGTGCTTGGTCACCTGCTCGGCGACCTGCGCCCGGTCGGTGATGGCGACGCCGTCGACCGCGACGATCTGGTCACCGGCGTGCAGCTTGCCCTCGGAGGGTCCGCCCGCGGCCACCGCGGCCACGACGACCTCGGTGCCGACCGGGATGTCCAGCTGCTTGAGGGCCGCGGTCTTGGCGCTGTCCTCGGAGGAGGCGAACTGCTCGGCGTTCTCCTGCTGGGCCTCCTGGTCGGTCTGGCCCTTCGGGTAGACGTTGTCGTGCGGGACGACCAGCACGTCGTCGCGGATCCAGCCGACGATCGCCGAGACCAGGCTGGGCTGGTAGTTCGCCCCGGTGACCTGCACCGTGGTCATGTTGAGGTGCCCGCTGGTCGGGTAGGTCTCGTGGCCGGTGATGGTGATCACCGGCGTACCCGTCTTCTCCTGCTCGCCGAGGGTGTTGTAGGTCGGCCCCGGGCTCATCTCGGTGAACGGGACCTTGAAGACGACCGAGGCGCAGAGCAGACCTATCAGCAGCAGGGTGGCGGCGAGCATCGTCGCCGATCGGCGTGGCATGCCACGACAGTACGGGAAGTGCGGGGCCGGGTGTACCGCTGGTCCGGGCCCCGCACCGCCGATCGGGGGTGCCCCCGTCAGTTCCGGGCGCCGGTGCTGCGTTCCATCGCGGCGCGGAACCGCTCGTGCTCGGCGAGCGAGCTCGGATCGGTCGTCGCGCGGGGCGGGCGGGCCGCCCAGGTGGCCCAGACCGTGGCCAGCACACCGGCCACCACGGGAATGCTCAACCAGGCGAGCACAGCCATTTTCGAACTCCCCACAGGCTCGTCGTGCGTATCAGCAGATTAGCCGCCCGTAGGGAGAACGGCGCGCGCGGCATCCGGGTTACGGGCCCGGGCCCGGCCTCCACCGCGAGGGGTACCGCCGAACGGGGAACGAGCCCCGCCCGGCCCGGACACGGGGGCGTCAGCAGGAGCCCGCGCCGACCCACTCCTCCTCGCCGTCGGTGAAGACCTGGTGCTTCCAGATCGGCACCTCGTGCTTGAGGTCGTCGATCAGCTGCCGGGAGGCCGCGAACGCCTCGCCGCGGTGCGGGCAGGACACCGCGACGATCACCGCGACGTCGCCGATCTCCAGCCGACCGGTGCGGTGCACCGCGGCCAGCGCCCGGACCGGGAAGTCCGCGCAGACCTTCTCAGCGACCCGGCGCAGCTCGCGCAGCGCGCTCGGGTGGGCGCTGTACTCCAGCGCGGCCACCGGCTTGCCGCCGTCGTGGTCGCGCACCGTCCCGACGAACAGGGTGGTGCCGCCGGCCGCGTCGTCGCCGACCGCGGCGTGGACCTCGTCCAGCGAGAGCGGCGTCTCGCGGACGGCGAGCAGGCGGATCGGGCCGGGGTTCTCGGACGTGCCATGACTCTCGGACATGACGGCCATCATTCCGCATGTCCGCCGACCGACCGCAAGGATTTTCGTATCACGATGAGGTAATTCCGTGATGCGAAAAGAAGGTGATCAGATCCGCCGGTGCTTGCGGGCCCGGCGCACCAGCGCCGCGGTGCCGATCAGCGCGACCGTCGCTCCGGCCGCGCCCAGGCTGGTGGCCGCCTCCTTGCCGCCGAGCCGGCGCCCGGCCACCGCGTGCTTGCCCGACACCTGGGCCAGCAGCTCGGCCAGCACCTCCTCGTTGGTGTGCCGCGGCCGCCAGCCCGCCTCGTGCAGCCGGCTGCCGGACACCACCCACGGGTACATCGTGTAGGCCAGGTCCCCCGCCGGGGCCGGGGTCAGGCCCAGCCGGTGCAGCCGGGCCGCGGTGCCCAGGGCCAGCGAGGCGGGCAGCTCCATCCGGCGGATCCCGGACAGCTCCTCCACGTCCTCCTGCTCCAGCCAGCCGTCGCAGCCCACCGTCACCTCGCCCTCCACCAGGCCCAGCGCCGCGTACTCCAGCGCCGCGGCCAGGTCGTCCAGGTGGCAGAACTGCCAGCACGGGCGGGAACCCGCCACCACCAGCAGCCGCGGCGCCTCGAAGTGGCGGGTCAGCACGGTGTCGATGCCCGGGCCGACCACCACGGCCGGGCGCAGCACGGTGATCTGCAGCCCGGGGTGGGCGCGCGGGGCGCGCCGGGCCAGCCGCTCGATCTCCAGCAGGTCGCCGACCAGCGACGCCTCCTCGGTGGCCCGCAGTTCGGAGTCCTCGGCCAGCGGGACCTCGTTGTCGGGCAGCGCGCCGTAGACCATCGCGGAGGTGCACAGCACCACCCGGTGCACCCCGGCGGCCGCGGCGGCGGTCACCACGGTCTGCGCACCGCGCACGTTGTACGCGCTGCGGGTGCGCGGGTCGGACTCCATGCCGAGGTCCATCGCCAGGTGCACCACCACGTCGACCCCGGCCAGCCGCTCGGCCACCGCCGGGTCGCGCACGTCCAGCACCCGCCACTGCACGCCCTGGACGTCGCCGCGCCGCTCGTCCACCGCCAGCACCCGGCGCACGTGCGGGGAGTCGACCAGGCGCTGCGCGACGCGCTCGCCGAGCACGCCCGCCGCACCGGTGACGGCCACGGTCAGCGGCTTGCCGCCGTAGGCTGGAGTCGGCGAACCGGCGTCGGTCGGCGCGTCCTCGCCCTCGGTCAGCCCAGAGCGAACGTCCGAAGGCGGGGAACTCACCGGCCATCCTCCACGGTTAGCTTAAGTGCGGACGTACGAGTGTCACGCACTTGACCATCCTGCCCGAGGCTCGGCCCCGGCGGTGCACCCGGCGCGGTCGCCGCGAGACCATTGAAACCGCTCGGAGCCCCCGGGCGGCAGACTTTCCCGCCACACCACCCGCGTGACGGCCGATCAGATCGAGGACCCCCGTGAGCGACCTCCCCTTCGGATTCGGCGTTCCCCCCGAGGAGCCCGAGGACGGCGAGAACAAGGGCAAGAAGGACGGCGAGCAGGGCGACTCGACCCCGCAGCAGCCCTTCGGCTTCGGCACCGGCAACCCCTTCGGGGCGCTGTTCGGCGCGGGCGGCCCAGGCGGCGGCCAGGGCGGGGACAACCCGTTCGCCGCGATGATGGGCGGCTTCAACCCCAACGACCTCGGCGCGGCCTTCCAGCAGCTCGGGCAGATGCTCTCGTTCGAGGGCGGCCCGGTGAACTGGGAGCTGGCCAAGAACATCGCCCGGCAGACGGTGGTGGCCGAGCAGCCCGAGGGGAAGACCAAGGACCGCTCGGTCGGCGCGGCCGAGCGCACCGCCGTCACCGAGGCCGTCCGGCTCGCCGACCTGTGGCTGGACTCCGCCACCGAGTTCCCGTCCACCTCCTCCGCGGCGGTGGCCTGGAGCCGCGCCGAGTGGATCGAGGCCACTCTGCCGGTCTGGAAGGACCTGGTCGACCCGGTCGCCGAGCGGGTCGGCAACGCCATGGGCGGCGTGCTGCCCGAGGAGATGCAGGCGGTGGCCGGGCCGCTGATGGGCATGATGCGCTCGATGGGCGGCGCCATGTTCGGCACCCAGATCGGGCAGGCGCTCGGCGCGCTGGCCGCCGAGGTGCTCGGCTCCACCGACGTCGGCCTGCCGCTCGCCCCCGCCGGGAAGGCCGCGCTGCTGCCGCAGAACGTCGCCGAGTTCGGCGAGGGCCTGAACGTGCCCGCCGAGGAGGTCCGGCTCTACCTGGCCCTGCGCGAGGCCGCCCACCAGCGCCTGTTCGCGCACGTGCCGTGGCTGCGGGCGCACCTGTTCGGCGCCGTCGAGGCGTACGCCCGCGGCATCAAGGTCGACACCTCGCGGATGGAGGAGCTGGTCGGCCAGATCGACCCGAGCAACCCCGAGGCCCTGCAGGACGCGCTGGCCGGCGGCCTGCTGCAGCCCGAGGACACGCCCGAGCAAAAGGCCGCGCTGGCCCGGCTGGAGACTGCCCTCGCCCTGGTCGAGGGCTGGGTCGACGCCGTGGTGCACACCGCCGCCGCCCCGCACCTGCCGCACGCCGCCGCGCTGCGCGAGACGCTCCGCCGCCGCCGCGCCTCCGGCGGCCCCGCCGAGCAGACCTTCGCCACCCTGGTCGGCCTCGAACTGCGCCCGCGCCGCCTGCGCGACGCCTCCCGCCTGTGGGCCTCGCTCGCCGACGCCCGCGGCGTCGAGGGCCGGGACGCGCTGTGGAGCCACCCCGACATGCTGCCCACCGCCGCCGACCTGGACGACCCGGACGGCTTCGTGCACCGCGACACCGCGGCGGTCGCCGAGGGCGGCTTCGACTTCGACGCGCTGGACAAGCTGCTCGGCGAGGCTGCGGGCGGGAGCACCGGCGCCGGGAACGGCGGGGGCAAGGCGGACCTGAGCAAGGACGCCGCCCCGGAGGCCGCCCCGGCCGAGAACGCCCCGAACGAGAACGCCCCGAACGAGAGCGCCTCGGACAAGGACGCTTCGGACGAGGACGGCACGGGCGAGGACGCTTCGGACGAGGACGGCAAGGGCGGCGAGCAGGGTCCGGAGGGCACCGCCAAGTGACCTCGCTGCACGCGGACGCCGTCCGCGCCCTGACCGACTGGGCGCCCGACGGAGCCGGGCAGGACGCGCTGCGCCGCGACTACCTGGCCCACCTGGCCGAGCGCCCCGACGGCATGTGGCGGGCCTGCCTGCCCGGGCACGTCACCGCCAGCGCGCTGGTGGTCGACCCCGACGGCGGGCGGGTGCTGCTCACCCTGCACCCGAAGGTCGGGCGGTGGCTGCAGATGGGCGGCCACTGCGAGCCCGGCGACGACACGCTGGCCGCGGCCGCGCTGCGCGAGGCGGTCGAGGAGTCCGGCATCGCGGGCCTGGAACTGCTCGCCGTCGACGGCCGCACCGCGCCGGTGAAGCTGGACCGGCACCGGGTCCGCTGCGCCGGGAAGGACCGGCCGGAGAACACCCACCTGGACGTGCAGTACGTGGCCCTCGCCCCGGCCGGGGCCCGCGAGCTGATCAGCGACGAGTCGCTGGACCTGCGCTGGTTCGACTGGGACGGGCTGCCCGCCGACACCGACCGCTCGGTGCGCGAACTGGTCGCCCTGGCCCGCCGACTGGTCTGACCGACCGACCGTGGCTCCCGGCCCGCCCCTGCCGGGGGCGGGCCGGGAGCCACGGTCGTGCCGTCCCCGCTCAGGTGGCGCGGGCGGGCGGGACGTGCGGCAGCCGGGCGGCGGAGGCGACGCCCTCCAGGTAGCCGCGGGCCCGCTCGGTGCGCGGGTAGCTCTCCAGCAGGGCCCAGAACCGGGGGCCGTGGTCGGGCACCAGCAGGTGCGCGAGCTCGTGCAGCAGGACGTAGTCGACCACGTACTCGGGCATGCCCTGGAGGCGGTGGGAGAGCCGGATGGTGCGCTCGCTGGGGGTGCAGGAGCCCCAGCGGGAGTTCTGGTTGGTCACCCAGCGGACCTGCTCGGGGACGGCCCGGCCGCCCAGGTGGAGCCGGGAGAGCTCGTGGGCGCGGGAGTGCAGGGCCTCGTCGCCGAGCGTCCGGCGGCTCTCCTGCGCGGCCAGCTTGTCGAGCATCTGGGCCACCCAGCGCTGCTCCTCGGCGTGCGACATCCGGGCCGGGATCAGCACCACGGTGCGGTCGCCCTCGCGGTAGGCGGAGACGGTGCGGCTGCGGCGGGCGCTGCGGCGCACCTCGACCTTGCTGCGGTCGAGAGCGGCGCGCTCGGTGCCGGTGCGGTCGGTTCCGGCCCGGTCGAGGCCGGTGCGGTCGGTGCCGACGCCGCGCTCGCTGCCGGTCCGGGCGGGGCCGCCGCGGTCGGGCGGACGGTTCGGGTCGAGCACGTGCTCGCGGTCGGTTGTGCACTCACGACCGGCCCCGGTGCTGGCGTGCGCACCCGGCGCCGCGGTCGCCGCTCCGGAGGCTGCCCGGGAGCGCCGACGCGACGCCGACCGGTGGGAGTCCCGTTCGGCTGCCATGGCACAGGACGTTACCCCGTCCCCCTGACAGAAGTCCGGCACCGGGACGGCGCGGCACCGGGGTCCACCCGAGCGCGTTGTCCACAGGCTGTGCACAGTGACGATCCGATCGTCCTACCGGGGCTGTGGACAACGGATTTCCGCCGTTCGGGACGGGCGGGCAAGCTGCGGTCACCAGCGATCCCGACGCCGGGGTCCCGACCGTGGGAGGAACCGCATGCGCCCCGTGATCAAGCCCGCCCTGTCCCGGTTGTGGCGGGAGAAGCAGGCCCTGCAGTTCGGCACCGTGCGGCGGCACGCCCGGCTGATCGAGGGCGTCGACCGGGGGCTGGCCGGCTTCCTGGAGCTGGTCGACGGCAGCCGGGACGGCCCCGCGCTGGTCGCCGCCGGGCAGCGGCTCGGCCTGAGCGCCGAGTACTGCCGGGCGGTGCTCGACTCGCTCCGCGACAGCGAACTGCTCGACGACGCCCAGGCCCTGCGGGACGTGCTGGAGCTGTACCCGCCCGCCCGGCGCGAGCTGCTCGGCCCCGACCTGGCCTCGCTCTCCCTGGTGCACCCGGCGCCGGGCGAGGCCGCCACCGTGCTGCAGGGGCGCTCCCGGGCCCGGGTCGAGGTGCGCGGGGCCGGGCGGATCGGGGCCGCCGTCGGGGCCGCGCTGGCGGCCGGCGGCATCGGCGAGGTCGCGGTGCTGGACCGCGGCCGGGTCACCGCCCGGGACTGCGCCCCCGACCCGGATCCGGCCTCGGCGCTGGAGCACCTGTACGCGGCGGAGGTGGGTTGAGGTGCCGAAGCTGTCGTACCTGAAGGCGTTGAACCGGGCGCTGGGCGACGAGATGGCGCGCGACGCGTCGGTGTGCGTGTTCGGCGAGGACGTCCGGGTCGCGGTGTCGAACGTGACGGCGGGGCTGGCGAAGCGGTTCGGGCCGGAGCGGGTGCTGGACACGCCGATCTCGGAGCAGGCGTTCACTTCGTTCGCGACCGGCGCGGCGCTGGTGGGGCTGCGGCCGCTGGTGGAGTTCCAGATCCCGTCGCTGCTGTTCCTGGCGTTCGAGCAGATCGCCAACCAGGCGCACAAGTTCTCGCTGATGTCGGGCGGGCAGGCCCGGGTGCCGGTGACGTACCTGCTGCCGGGTTCGGGCTCGCGGGAGTCCTGGGCGGGGCAGCACTCGGACCACCCGTACGGCCTGTTCGCGCACGTCGGGGTGAAGACGGTGGTGCCGGCCACGCCCTCGGACGCGTACGGGCTGCTGTTGTCGGCGCTGCGCGACGACGACCCGGTGGTGGTGTTCGCCCCGGCCGGGGCGCTGGGGGTCCGCGAGGACGTGGACCTCTCGGCGCTCGGTCCGGTGCCGCTGGGCCGGGGCCGGGTGCACCGGTCGGGCACCGACGTGACGGTGGTGGCGGTGGGCCACCTGGTGCACGAGGCGCTGTCGGTGGCCGAGGAGCTGGCCGGCCGGGTCTCGGTCGAGGTGTTCGACCCGCGCACCCTGCACCCGCTGGACCGGGCGGGGCTGGCGGCCTCGCTGGCCCGGACGGGCCGGCTGGTGGTGCTGGACGACTCCAACCGCTCCTGCGGGTTCGCCGCGGAGGTGCTGGCGACGGCCGCCGAGGGGGCGCGGCTGCGGTCCGCGCCGCGCCGGGTGACCCGCCCGGAGGGGGCGGTGCTGCCGTTCGCCCCGGCGCTGGACCGGGCCTGCCAGCCGGGTCGGGCGCAGCTGCTGGCGGCTATCGAAGAAGTGACGGGCGTACGCGGGGAAGGCGGCGGGGCATGAGGGACACCGGTAAGCGCATGAAGGACACCGGTAAGGGCATGAGGGACGCCGGTATCAGGGCGCGGCTGGCCGCCGACCCGGGGCTCGGCACGGGCAACGTGCTGACCTCGCTGCTGGCGCACGGCGCGGACCCGGACGGGCCGGGCGCGGCGTTCGACGTGCCCGTCGACGGCTTCCCGGCCGGGCACGGGCTGACGCTCGGCGAGCTGCGGGAGCGGGTGGCGGCCCGGGCCGCCTGGTGGCACGGGCGCGGCGTCGGGCCGCGCGACCCGGTGGCGCTGTACGTGTCGGGGTCGGCGGACTGCCTGCTGAACTTCCTGGCGCTGACCTGGCTGGGGGCCGTCCCGGCGCTGCTGAACCGGCACCTGCCGGGCGAGGTGGCGGCCGAGTACGTACGGCGGCTGCGGGCGGTGGCGCTGCTGACCGACGCCGAGCACCGGGAGCGGCTGGCGGGCGAGGACCCGGAGGTGGCCCTGCACGCGGACGCCGGCGGGCCGGGCACGGGCGATCCGGCGGCGGCGCCCGTCCCGTACCGGCACCACGCGGACGACCCGGTGGTGATCACGCACTCCTCGGGGACCACCCGGATGCCCGCCGCGGTGGTGCACTCGCACGCCAGCCTGTTCGCGGCGGTGAAGCTGTTCCGGCTGGCGGCGCCGCGCGCCCGGGGCACCGAGCGGATCCTCAGCGCGCTGCCGGCCGCGCACGCGGCGGGCGTCTCCACGCTGAACCTGGCGCTGTGCCACCGCAGCGAGGTGCTGTTCCTGTCCGCGCAGGACGGCGACGGGGTGCTGGCGGCGATCGAGCGCTGGGAGCCGACCGGCGTGTTCGGCTTCGCCGCGACCTGGGCGCAGCTGGCCCGGCACGACCTGTCCGTCCGCCGCCTGGACTCCGTCTCGCTCTGGTTCAACACCGGGGACTGCGCGCACGAGCCGCACGTGCGCCGCCTGGTGGCGGCCGGCTCCCGGGTGACGGTGACCCGGGAGGGGGTGCGGCGGGTGCCCGGCTCGCACTTCGTGGACGGCCTGGGCTCCACCGAGATGGGCCACTCCGCGTTCCACCTCACCCACGGCCCGGACACCGGGCGGTACGGGCGCTGCGTCGGCGTGCCGCACGGTTTCGCCGAGGTCGCGCTGCTGGACCCGGCCACCGGCCGGGAGGTGCCGGTCGGCGAGGTCGGCCACTTCGGCCTGAAGGCGCCGACGCTGGCGCCCGGCTACTGGAACGACTCGGCGGCGACGTACCGCAACCGGCTGGACGGCTACTACCTGACCGGCGACCTGCTGTACCGCGACGCGGAGGGCTACTACTTCCACGTCGACCGGGCCGTGGACGCCGTCGACCTGGGCGGCGGCGAGTGGCTGTACACGGCGCTGAGCGAGGAGCGGATCCTGGTGGCCTGCCCGGACGTGCTCGACTGCACGGTCGTGTCGCTGCGCACCGGGGCGGCGGGTGGCGGGGACGACGGCCCGGTGGGGTCTGGGGCCTCTGCGGGTTCCGTGGACGGTCCGGTGGTGACGGACGTGCTGCTGGCGCTGCGTCCGGGGGCGGATCCGGCCGTCGACCGGGCCGCGGCCGTCCGGGCGGCGCTGACGCCCGCGGCGGCGGCGACCCTGCGGGCGGTGCTGGTGATCGGCGAGGAGGAGCTGATCCTCGGGCCGACCGGCAAGGTCCGCAAGTTCCTGATGCGGGAGCGGCACCGGGCCGCGGCGGCGGTGACGGCGTGACGGGGCCCGGTGACGGCGGGGCAGGGCCCGGTGACGGCGGGGCAGGGGCCGGCGGGGGCGGAGGCGGCCGCGTGACGGGACCCGCCGAGCGGATCGAGGTGCCCTTCGCCGGGGACGGTTCGGGTGTCGGCGAACTGTCCTGGGGCATGTGGGAGATCTGGCACGCGATGGTGGCGCAGCGCAGTTCGCTGCCGATCGGCGGCACGGCCGCCCTCCCGGCCGGCCGCACGGTCGAGTCGGTGGCGGCGGAGCTGCGCTACCTGATGGGCCGGTTCCCGTCGATGCGCACCCGGCTGCGCTTCGGCCCGGACGGGCACCCGACGCAGGAGCTGTTCGCCTCCGGGCGGATCGGCCTCGAACTGTACGACGCGCCGGCCGGGACCGATCCGGGCGGGCTCGCGGCGCAGGTCGAACTGGCGTACCGGGAAAGGCCGTTCGACCACGTCGGGGAGTGGCCGGTGCGGATGGCGGTGGTCCGGGCGGGCGGCCGTCCGACCCACCTGGTCAGCATCATGAACCACCTGGTGTCGGACGCCGCGGGCGGGGCGATCATGCTGCGCGAGGTGCGCGAGCGGGCGGACGGGCCGGTGGCCGGGCTGCAGCAGCTGGAGCAGGCGGCCTGGCAGGGTTCGGCGGCCGGGCAGCAGCAGAACGCGCGGGCGTTGCGCCACTGGGAGCGGATCCTGCGCACCGTTCCCGCCCGCCGCTTCGCCCCCTCCACCGATCCGCGCGAACCCCGGCACTGGACGGGCGAGTTCCGCTCCGCCGCCCTCCCGCTGGCCCTGCCGGTGGTCGCCGCCCGCACCGGCGGCGACCCGCGCGCCGTCCTGCTGGCGGTGTACGCGCTGGCGCTGCGCCGGATCGGTGCGGCGGAACCGGTGGTGCTCCGACCGGTGGTCAGCAACCGGTTCCGCTCGGCGCTCGGCGGGGCGGTGTGCATGGCCGCCCAGGCGGGCATCGCCGTCCTGGACACCGGCGACAGCAGCGTCCCCGCGGCCGTCGCGGCGGCCCGGGGCGCGACCCTGGCCGCGTACAAGCACGCGTACTTCCACCCGGAGCGGCTGAACGAACTGATCGCCCGGATCTCGGCGGAACGCGGCGAGGACCTGGACGTGCAGTGCTTCTTCAACGACCGCAGCACCCTCCCGGCAGCCGCCCCGACCGACCCGCCCCCCACCCCGGCCGCCCTACGGGCCGCCCGGGCCCGCAGCACCTTCCGCTGGGTCCGGCGCACCGACCTGCCGGGACGGATCCTGCAGGCCCAGTTCGAGGACGCCCCGGAGGGCCTGCTGATGGAAGTCCTGACGGACACCCGGCACGTCTCCCCCGCCGACGCCGAGACGCTGGCGCGCACGGTGGAGGAGCTGGTGGTCGGAGCCGCGCTCGACTTCCTGACGGCGGACGGGGAGGCGGGGGCGGAAACGGAGCCGGAAGCCGATGCGGGCAAGGAGCCTGACGTCGCGGGCGCGGACGCCGTCGCGGGCGCGGGCGCGGACGCGGACACCGGTGCGGTGGGGGCGGGGGTGCGGCGGTGACGTCGCTGTTCGCGGTCTCGGACCACCTGCCGGCCGGGCGGGTGCCGATCGAGGCGTTGGCCGGGGAGCTCGGGTTGACGCCGATGCAGGTGCGGATCTTCCGCCGGTACCACGGGCTGGGCGAGGTCAGCCGGGACGAGGGCGGCAGTCTGCTGGACCTGCTGCGCGGCGCGGTCGCGGGGCTGGCGGCGCTGCGCGGCCGGGAGCACCTGGTGCGCTACGTGCTGCACGCCCGGTCCTTCCCGACCGTCGTCCCGTACCCGTACGACCCGGTGCGGGAGCTGTGTGCGGAGCTGGGTCTGGACCCGGGGGTGCCGGTGTTCTCGGTCGGCCACCACGCCTGTGCCTCGGGCCTGTTGTCGATCGACGCGGCGGGCCGGCTGCTGGCCGCGGACGGTGATCCGGACGCGCTGGCGCTGGTGCTGGCCGGGGAGAAGGCGTTCACGCCGGAGGCGGTGGCGGTGCCGGGGAGTTCGTTCTTCGGCGAGGGTGCCGGGGCGTGCCTGGTCTCGGCGTCCGGCGGGCGCGACCGGGTGCTGTCGTACGCGGTCGACCTGCGCGGCGAGTTCGACGCCGTCACGGACTCGGCGGAGCTGGAGTCGGAGTTCCAGCGGATCTACGGCGAGGCGCTGGCGGCGGTGGTGCGCGCGGCCGTCGAGGAGGCCGGGCTGACGCTGGAGCGGATCACGGCCGTCCTGCCGCACAACGTCAACCGGGTGGCCTGGCACCAGGTCTGCCGGGTCCTGGGCTACCCGCGCGAGCGGGTGGTGCTCGACCACGTGCCGACGGTCGGGCACGTCTTCTGCGCCGACCACTTCGTCAACCACCGCACCGCCCGGCAGCGCGGCCTGCTGCGCCGGGGCGAACCGTACGTGATGGCCGCGGCGGGCGCCGGGCGCGGTGCGACGTTCGCCGCCATGGTCCTCCAGCACTGACCGTCCTCCCCCTCTCTCCGCGAAGGATCCCCTCATGCCCTCTTCCGATCAACTGACCGCCGCCATCTGCGAGTTGCTGCCGGTCGTGCTCAAGCGCGAGGTGTCCGGCGCGGACGCCGGCACCGAACTGCTGGACGCCCTCGGGCTGAACTCGACCACCGGCCTGGAGCTCGTCCTGGAACTGGAGGAGCGCCTCGGCCTGGAGATCAGCGTGGAGGACCTCGGCCGGGACGACTTCGCCACCGTCGGCTCGCTGGCCGCGTACGTCGCGGACCACCTGCTGGCGGACGCGTGAGCCTGCGCACCCTGCTGCCGCCCGCCCCGGCCGGCGCCCCCGCGCCCCGCTGGGGGGTGCGCCGGGCCGCCCGGCTGGCCTTCCCGGAGCCGTCCGCGCTGGCCGCCGACCCGGTGCACGCGGCCCGGCTGCACCGCTACCTGACCGACCTGCTCGCCCCGTACGGCCTCTCCGTCCGCACGGGCGCGCCGGGAGCGCCGGGCACGCCGGGCACGCCGGGCACGCCGGGCACGCCGGACGCGGGTTCGCCGGACGCGGGTTCGCCGGACGCGCCGGTATCCGGGCAGTCGTACGGGGAGATGGCCGAGGCGCTGATCCGGGCGGTCGTCCCGGCGGGCGAGCAGGTCGACCTGCTGGTGCTCGCGCACTCCGTCCCCGACCTGACCCCGGGCCGGGCCACCGCCTGCCGGCTGGGCCACTTCTGTCCGGGCGCCCCGCTGTCCTTCGCGGTCAGCGGCCAGGACGGCACGGCCGCGTTCACCGCGCTGCGGCTGCTGACGGCGTACGCGGACTCGGTCGGGCTGCGGCGGGCGCTGCTGCTGGTGGTCGAGCAGGACGCGCTGCCGTACGACCCGGGCGTCCCGGTCGCGCTGCCCGCCGTCAGCCGGGGCGTCGCGCTCCTGTTCGGCGACCCGCTGCCGGGCGAGCGCGTCCTGCGGCTCGACCCGGCCGGCATCACCCCCGCCGGGCCGCACCCCGCCGACCCGGCCCAGCCCGGCACCGGCCTGTGGTGGGAACTGGGGGCGCTGTCCTCGGCCGAGGAGGCCCCCGGGCGCGGCCTCGAACCGGACCGGACCGGCGAGGTACCGCGATGACCGCCCCGCTCCGCCCGACCCACCACCACGACCACCGCCAACCGACCTCCCCCGCCGGCGAATTCGTCGCGGCAGGGACGGCCGGGGAGGCGCCCCGGCGCGGCCCCCACCCGAATCGGACCGGCGAGGTGCCGCGATGACCGTCCCGCTCCGCCTGACCGATTACCGCGCCCGCGGGTACCGCCGGCTCCCCTCCTCCGTGCGCGACTTCGTCGAGGGCGGGGCGGGCGAGGAGCGGGCGCTGGGGGCGAACCTGCGGGCCTTCGGGCGGGTGGTGCTGCGGCCCCGGGTGCTGGTCGACGTGTCGGCCCCCGACACCGCGACCGAGCTGCTCGGCGCCCCGCTGGCCACCCCGGTCGGCGTCGCGCCCACCGCGTACCACCGGCTGCTGCACCCCGAGGGCGAGCTCGCCACCGCCCGCGGGGCCGGGCGGGCCGGGGCGCTGTACGTGGTGAGCCTGTTCGCCTCCCGGACGCTGGAGGAGGTGGCCGCCGCGGCCACCGGGCCGTGCTGGCTGCAGCTGTACTGGCTGCGCCGCCGCGAGGTGCTGGCGGACCTGGCCGGGCGGGCCGCCGCGGCCGGCTACCGGGCCCTGGTGCTGACCGTGGACGCCCCGTACCTGGGCCGCCGGCACCGCGACGCCCGCAACGGCTTCGCGATCCCGCCGGACGTCCGGGCCGTCAACCTGGACCCGGCGCTGATGGCCGCCGCCCACCGGCCCGCCCCCGGCCGTTCCGCGCTCGCCGTGCACACGGCCGAGGCCGTCGACCCGTCGGTGACCTGGTCCGACCTGGCCTGGCTGCGCGCCCGCAGTCCGCTGCCGCTGGTCCTGAAGGGCGTGCTGACCGGCGAGGACGCCCGGCGGGCCGTCGAGCACGGGGCTGACGCGGTCGTGGTCTCCAACCACGGCGGCCGCCAACTCGACCGCGCCCCGGCCGCGTTGGACGCCCTGCCGGAGGTGGTGGACGCGGTCGGCGGCGCCTGCCCGGTGCTGTTCGACGGCGGGGTCCGCAGCGGCGCGGACGCCTTCGCCGCGCTGGCGCTCGGCGCGCGGGCGGTGCTGCTCGGCCGCCCGGTCCTGTGGGGCCTGGCGGCCGACGGCGCGGACGGCGTGGCCGGGGTGCTCGGCCTGGCCACCGAGGAGCTCGCCCACACCATGGCCCTCACCGGCCGTCCCTCGCTCTCCGTCCTGGACCGTTCCGCGGTCTCGCTGGCGGCGCCGCGATGACCGCCCGCCAGGACGACGCCGTGCTGCTGCACCTCGTCCCCGACCCCGGCCCCGGCCTCCCCCTCGCCCCGCTGCTGGCCGACCTCTCCCCCGCCGAGCGGCTGCGCGCCGACACCTGCCGCGACCCCGACACCCGGCGCCGCTACGTCCTCGCCCACGCCGCCCTGCGCCGCCTGCTCGCCGACCGCCTCGGCACCGCCCCCGCCGCGCTCCGCTGGCGGCACGGCCCGCACGGCAAACCCGCCCTCCCCGACGGCGGCCCCCGGTTCAACCTGTCGCACTCCGGCGCCTTCGCCCTCGTCGCCCTCTCCGCCGTCCGCCCGGTCGGCGTCGACCTCCAACGCGTCCTCCCGCACACGGACACCGCCGCGATGGCCGCCCGCTACTTCCCCCCGGCGGAGGGCCGCCTCGTCCGCGCCGCCGCCGACCCCGCCGCCTGCTTCGCCCGCCTCTGGGCCCGCAAGGAGGCCCTGGTCAAGGCGCACGGCGGCCGCCTCGTCGAAGGCCTGCGCGTCCCCGTCGAGGACCTGCGCGTCCCCCTCGGACCCGCCACCGCCCCCGAGGACGCCTGGTCCCGCGCCTACCGCCTCACCGACGTCCCCGCCCCGCCCGGCCACCACGCCGCCCTCGCCCTCGCCGGCACCGCCCCGTTCCACGTCACCACCCGCACCTGGAGCTGGACCTGACCGCCCGGGCTCGAACCGCACCCGCCGCCTGCGGGCCCCGGGGCGGGGTCAGTCGCGGAGTTCGGCGGGGAGGAGGTCCGGCGGGGCGTCCTGGTAGGTGACGGGGCGGAGCCAGCGGTGGATGGCGCTGGTGCCGACGGAGGTGGTGGGGGTGGTGGCGGCGGGGTAGGGGCCGCCGTGCTGCATGGCGGGGGTGACGGCGACGCCGGTGGGCCAGGCGTTGAGGACGAGGCGGCCGGCCAGGGGGGTGAGGCGGGCGAGGAGGGGGCGGGTGCGGGCGGGGGGATCGTCGGGGGCGTGGTGGAGGGTGGCGGTGAGGGTGCCGGGGAGGCGGGCCAGGACGGCGTGCAGGTCGGTGTCGTCGTGGTAGCGGACCAGGACGGTGAGCGGTCCGAAGCACTCGTCGAGCAGGTCGTCGTGGAGGTCCTCGGCGGCGACGGCGAGCAGGCCGGGGCGGACGGCGAGCGGGGCGTCGGCGGTGGGGGCGGGGCCGGGGGCGAGGAGGACCTCGACGCCGGGGAGGGCGGCGCGGTGGGCGGCGCCGGCGAGGTAGTTCTCGCGGATGCGCGGGTCGAGCAGGGGTGCGGCGGGGGCCTGGGCGGCGGCGGTGGTGACGGCCCGCTCCAGGGCGTCCAGGGCGGGGCGGGCGGCGGGGACGAGGACGAGGCCGGGTTTGGTGCAGTACTGGCCCTGGCCGAGGGTGTAGGAGGCGGCCAGGCCGGTGCCGATCTCGGCGGCGCGGGTGGCGGCGGCGCGTTCGGTGACGACGACGGGGTTGAGGCTGCCGAGTTCGCCGTGGAAGGGGATGGGGCGGGGGCGGGCGGCGGCGAGGTCGTGCAGGGCGCGGCCGCCGCGCAGCGAGCCGGTGAAGCCGACGGCGGCGGTGAGCGGGTGCTGGACGAGGTGGGTGCCGGCGGCGAAGCCGTGGACGGTGCCGAGGACGTCGGCGGGCAGGCCGACCCGTTCGGCGGCTCCGCGCAGCAGGCGGGCGCAGAGTTCGCCGGTCTCGGGGTGGCCGGGGTGGGCCTTGACCACGACGGGGCAGCCGGCGGCGAGGGCGCTGGCGGTGTCGCCGCCGGGGACGCTGAAGGCGAGCGGGAAGTTGCCGGCGGCGAAGACGGCGGCGACGCCGAGCGGGGTCTTGGTGCGGCGCAGGTCGGGACGGCCGGTGGCGGGGTCGGCGCGGTCGATCCGGACGTCGAGGTAGCCGCCGTCCGCGACGGTCCGGGCGAAGCTGCGCAACTGGTGGGTGGTGCGGGCGAGTTCGCCGGTGAGGCGGGCTTCGCCGAGGGCGGTCTCGGCGTCGGCGGTGGCCAGGATCTCGGGGCGGGCGGCGTCCAGGGCGTCGGCGGCGGCGTGCAGCAGGGCGGCCCGGCGGGGGCGGTCGGCGAGCGCGTCGAGGGTGCGGGCGGCGGCGGTGAGGGCCCGGTCGACGTCGGCGGGACCGGCTTCGCGGGCGGGGTGGGCGCGGACGGCTCCGGTGCGCGGGTCGGTGCTGGGGACGGGGGCGCCGGTTCGGGTTCGGTCGGTCATGGCGCGGGCCTCCTCGTGGGGTGGCGGGGTCGGGTAGCGTCCGGTGCACGGCGGTGTGCGGCCCGCTGTGGGGCCGGACGTCCCGTCAACCCTCGGTTGTTCAGTATGCTGAACGGCAGTCAACTATTTGAACTTCGCGGGACGATACGCCGCGGGACAGAATGGGGTCAAGGATGCCCTCGCCGACCAATGCCGCCCGGGGCGGCACCCACCGGGGCGACACCGGCCAAGGCGATACCGGCCAAGGCGGCGGCCCGAGCGGCGGCCCGAGCGGCGGCGCCCAGGTGAAGTCCGCCGTGCGGACGGTGGAGCTGCTGGAGTACTTCGCGGGGCGGCCCGGGATGCACAGCCTGGCGGAGGTGCAGGAGCAGACCGGCTACCCGAAGTCGAGCCTGTACATGCTGCTGCGCACGCTGGCCGAGCTGGGCTGGGTGGAGACGGACGCGACCGGCACCCGGTACGGCATCGGGGTGCGGGCACTGCTGGTGGGCAGCTCGTACATCGACGGTGACGCGGTGGTGGCCGCGACCCGCCCGGCGCTGGACGTGCTGGCGGAGGACACCGGGGAGACCATCCACCTGGCCCGGCTGGACGGGGCGAACGTGGTGTACCTGGCGACCCGTCAGTCCCAGCACAGCCTGCGGCCGTTCACCCGGATCGGGCGGCGGCTGCCGGCGTACTCGACCTCGCACGGCAAGGCGCTGCTGGCGACGCTGGGCGACGAGGCGGTGCGGCGACTGCTGCCGGAGCGGCTGGAGCCGCTGACCGAGCACACCCACACCGACCGGGAGGAGCTGATCCGGGAGCTGGCCGAGGTGCGCGCCCGGGGCTACGCGGTGGACCGGGAGGAGAACACGCTGGGGCTGCGCTGCTTCGGGGTGGCGATCCCGTACCGCACCCCGGCCCGGGACGCGGTGTCGGTGTCGGTGCCGGTGGCGCGGCTGACGCCGGGCCGCGAGCAGACCATCCGGGACGCGCTGTTCGACGCCCGGGACCGGCTGACCCTGGCCACCCGGCACCTGTGAGCCCCGCCCGCCGCTGACGCGGCGTCATGTACCTTTCGGCGCCCCGCACCCCGCGTGCGGGGCGCCGTCGCGTTCCGGCGCCGGACGCCTTGACAGGGCCGCGCGGGGCTCCCTAGTTTGCGGACACGGATGCGACCGACGTTCACGCCTGTGAACGACGGTCGCCCGACCGCACCGCGCACCGCACGCATGCACCCACCCGACCAGCTCGACGAGGAGCACCGTCATGCGTCTGCCCCGCACCGTCCGCACCGCCGGACCGCTGTTCGCCGCCGCCGCCCTGTGCGGCTCGCTCGCCTGCGTCCCGCCCGCCCACGCCGCCGACCTCGGCCACTCCGTGCTGGCCGCGAAGGACGGCTGGGCCTCCGCCACCACCGGCACCACCGGCGGGTCGAAGGCGGACGCCGCGCACACCTTCACCGTCTCCACCCGGGCCCAGCTGGTGGCCGCGCTGGGCGGCAAGAACTCCGGCAACGGCTCGAACGCCACCCCGAAGATCGTCTACGTCTCGGGCGTCATCGACCTCAACACCGACGACTCCGGCAAGCACCTGAACTGCTCGGCGTACACCGTGAACGGCTACTCGCTGCCCGCCTACCTGGCGGCCTACGACCCGAAGACCTGGGGCACCTCGGCGGTGCCCTCGGGGGCCCAGGAGGACGCCCGCGCCGCCTCGCAGAAGAAGCAGGCCGACAAGGTGCAGATCAACGTCGGCGCGAACACCACCATCGTCGGCGTCAACGGCGGCACGCTGCGCGGCGGCGGGCTGGTGGTGAAGAACGTGGACAACGTGATCGTCCGCAACCTGTCCTTCGAGAACGCCGCCGACTGCTTCCCGCAGTGGGACCCGACCGACGGCTCGACCGGCAACTGGAACTCCGAGTACGACGCGATGACCGTCTACGGCGCCACCCACGTCTGGGTGGACCACGACACCTTCTCCGACGGGGCCGTGCCGGACTCCAGCCTGCCGAAGTACTTCGGCCGGGTCTACGAGGTCCACGACGGGCTGCTGGACGTGGTCAAGGGCGCGGACTACGTCACCGCCTCCTGGAACGTGTTCCGGGACCACGACAAGACCAACCTGATCGGCAACAGCGACAGCGCCTCCGCCACCGACGCGGGCCACCTGCGGGTGACCTTCCACCACAACCTGTGGCAGAACACCGTGCAGCGCGCGCCCCGGGTCCGCTTCGGGCAGGTGGACGCCTACAACAACTACTACGCGCCGACCGCCGGGGACTACGAGTACGGCATCGGGGTCGGCAAGTCCTCGCAGATCGTGGCGCAGAACAACTACTTCGCGCTGCCCTCCGGCATCACCGCCGCCCAGGTGCTCTACAACTGGGGCGGCACCGCGCTGACCGCGAGCGGCAACTCCGTCAACGGCACCGCCACCGACCTGACCGCCGCCTGGAACGCCGCCAACCCCGGCAAGCAGCTGGGCACTTCGGCGGGCTGGACGCCCGCCCTGCGCACCGGGGTGGACGCGGCGAACACCGTCCCGGCGAAGGTCACCGCGGGCGCGGGCGCCGGCCGGCTCTGAGCCCCCGCGGCGCGGCCGCGCACCGCGAGGGCCCCGGCGGAACTCCTCCCGCCGGGGCCCTCGCCCGTTCCCTCCGGGTGTCCGAGTGAGCGTCAAGAAGGTTGGTTCGCATGGCTGTTCAGGTAGGAGCGAACGGCGGCCAGGTCGGCGTCGGAGGCCAACCCGGCGTGGTACAGGCGCAGTTCGTCGGCGTCCGGGACGTCCCGCGGCGGGCCGCCGCCGAGCGCGGCGACCACCGGGAGGTTGGCGGCCAGCACGGTGCCCGGGCGGCGGTGCGGGGCGGCGAGCGGCAGCAGGTGGGACGGCAGGACCAGGCCGTCGGTGCGGGCCAGCAGCCAGTCGGCCTCGACGCCGGGGTTGGGGCCGCTGCGGTGCGGGAGCGGGTCGGCGTGCAGCAGGATCCGGAAGCCGGGCGGCGCGGCGGCCCGGACGGCGGCGACCGCGGCGGCCTGCAGCCGGCGGGCGGCGGCCAGCCGGTGGGTCCGGGCGACGGCGGCCAGGTCGGCGCCCAGCAGCCGTTCGATCCGCTCCCACTCCTGCGTCGGATCGGTTTCGGGCCCCGCCGTTTCGGGCCCCGCCGTTTCGGGCCCCGCCGTTTCGGGCGCGCCGCGCCACAGCGGTTCCAGGGCGGCCCGGGTCGCCGCGCGCAGGGCGTCGGCGTCGGGGCCGTAGCCGGCGCGGCAGGCGGGGCAGAAGCACAGCGACATCAGGAACTGCCCGGCGGGGCCGAGCGGGACGCCGCCGATCTTGTCGTGGGCGTGCAGGTGCGCGAGCCCGTACCAGCCGCAGGACTCCAGCTCGGTGCCGGTGGCGCCGGGCCGGACGGCGGCCTCGGCGGCGAGGTCGGCGCAGTACTCGACGACCTCGTCCTGGGCGATGCACGGCGCCCAGGGGTAGGACTCGCCGTAGGCGTTGTGCACGGTGCGGTGCGGGTTCTCCCGTCCCAGGCGGGAGTTGTGGGCGAGCACCACCCAGCTGTGCACGTCGAGCCCGGCGGCGGCGAGGGCGGTGGCGGCCTCGCCGAACGGGTCGGCGCCGTCCAGCCAGTGCTGGGCGGCGGGGCGCAGCGCGCGGCCGCGCCAGCGGGCGGGGTCGGGCGGGTAGTAGGCGGCGAAGTGCGGGGCGGTGACGATCCGCCGGGCGGGGTGGCGGGGGGTCAGGGCGCGGGTGGAGTGGTAGGCGGCGGCGAGGGTGGTGCCGTGCAGGCCGAGTGCGGCGAGCCGCTCGGGGGCGGCGGGGTCGCCGGTGACGTCCCACGGGTAGAGGAAGGCGCTGGCGCGCACGGGGTCTCCTGGCGGGCGGGGTACCCGGCCGGTGGTGCGCCGGCCGGACACCGGGCGGGCGGGTCAGAGCAGGGTGCGGCCGTGGGCGACCAGTTCGGCGAGGGCTTCGACGTGGGCGGGGGCGGGTTCGGCGAGCGGGGCGCGGACGGTGCCGACGTCGAGGCCGTCGAGCCGGACGCCGGCCTTGACCAGCGAGACGGCGTAGCCGCGGCCCTGGTTGCGCAGTTCGACCAGCGGGCGGAAGAAGCCGTCGAGCAGGCGGTGGGCGAGGGCGTCGTCGCCGCCGTTGACGGCCCGGTGGAAGGCGAGGGCGAGGTCGGGGGCGAAGCAGAAGACGGCGGAGGAGTAGAGGGTGACGCCGAGGCCGCGGTAGGCGAGGCCGGTGAGTTCGGCGGTGGGCAGGCCGTTGAAGTAGCGGAAGTCCAGGCCGGGGTGGGTGGTGCGGACGGCGCTGATGACGCGTTGCAGCAGGTCGAGGTCGCCGATGCCGTCCTTGAACCCGATGACGTTGTCGAGGGCGGCGAGGGCGGCGACGGTGTCGGGTTCGAGGACGGCGTTGTCGCGGGCGTAGACGATGACGCCGAGCCGGGTGGCCCGGGCGAGGTCGGCGTAGTGCCGGAGCAGGCCCTGCTGGGAGGGCTTGACCAGGTAGGGCGGCAGGGCGAGGACGCCGTCGGCGCCGGCCTCCTCGGCGCGGCGCAGGAACTCCAGGGCGAGGGCGGTGCCGTGGCCGACGCCGGCGACCACGGGGACGGCGCCGGCGGTCTCCTCGACGGCGGCGGCGACCACGGCCCGGTACTCGTCGAGGTCGAGGGCGTGGTACTCGCCGGTGCCGCAGGCGGCGAACACGGCGCCGGCGCCGGCGTCGAGGCGGGCCCGGACGTGGGCGCGGAAGGCGGCGAGGTCGAGGCGGCCGTCGGGGGCGAAGGCGGTGACGGGGAAGAACAGCAGGCCGTCGAGGCGGCTGCGCAGGCGGTCGGGCGTGTCGGGCACGGGGGTCTCCTGTCGGGACGGCGGGAGGGGTGCTGCTGCGGCACCACAGCAGCGTTATACATCATTCTGATCGCAGTACACATCCATGAACGAAGAATCAAAATCCTTACGTGCGAAGAGGGTTGACGACCCATCACACCCTCCCTAGGGTGTCCACACATGTGAACGGCGTCCACGAATGTAGAGGAGGTGAGCTCCCCGTGACGCTCGCCGGTCCGTACGGAGCCCGCGTCCGCCGGGCACTCACCCCGTACGCCCTGATCGCTCCGACCGCGCTGCTGCTGGTGGGTTTCCTGCTGGTCCCGCTCGGCAGCGTCGGCTACTACGCCCTGCAGCACCGGGTGGTGAACGAGCCGTACGACGACGCCTTCGTCGGGCTGGACAACTTCTCCCGGATGCTGGGCGACCAGCAGTTCTGGCACAGCCTGCTGTTCTCGGCAAAGTGGGTGGCCGCCGAGGTGGGCCTGCAACTGCTGCTGGGCCTGGCCCTGGCCCTGATCGTGAACGAGACCTTCGTCGGCCGGGCGGTGGCCCGGGCGCTGGTGTTCTCGCCCTGGGCGGTGTCCGGGGTGCTGACCACCGGGATCTGGCTGCTGCTGTACAACCCGGCTACCGGGGTCTTCCACCAGCTGTCCGCGCTGGGCCTCGGCGACCCGGCGACCTCGGTGCTGGGCGACCCGGACACCGTGTTCCCGGCCGTGGTGGTGGCCGAACTCTGGCGCGGCGTCCCGTTCTTCGCCATCCTGGTGCTCGCCGACCTGCAGTCCGTCCCGAAGGACCTGTACGAGGCGGCGTCGATCGACGGCGCGGGCCGGCTGCGCAGCTTCTGGCACGTGACGCTCCCCCACCTGCGGGACGCCATCGTGCTGGCCACCCTGCTGCGCGCGGTGTGGGAGTTCAACAACGTCGACCTGCTGTACACCCTGACCAACGGCGGCCCGGCCGGGGCGACCACCGGCCTGCCGCTGTACGTGGCCCAACTGGCCCGCAAGTCCTACGACTTCGGCTACGGCTCGGCGCTCACCGCGGCGGCCTTCGTGCTGCTGCTGTTCTGCTCGGTGCTGTACCTGCGGCTCAGCCGCTTTGAGGGCCGGGGCGAGGGGGTGCGGCGATGAGCTCCGAAGCCACCCCGCTGCCCGCCGCCCGCCGTCCCGCCGCCCGGGTCCCCCGGCGCGCCGCCGTCCGGGCGGGCACCGGGCGGGTGCTGCGGCTGTTCCTGCCGCTGGGCCTGTACCTGGTCTTCACCCTGGTGCCGTTCTACTGGATGCTGCTGTTCGCGCTGCGCCCGGCCGGCTCCACCGCGCTGCTGCCCTGGCCGGTGACCTTCGAGCACTTCGACACGGTGTGGAACGGCATGGGCTTCCGCACCTACTTCACCAACAGCGTGCTGATCGCCGTCCTGACCCTGGTGTCGGTGACCTTCTTCGCCCTGATGGGCGGGTACGCGCTGGCCAGGTTCGGCTTTCGCGGCCGGCGGGCGTTCATGCTGGCGCTGCTGTGCACCCAGTTCGTGCCGGGCGCGATGATGCTGATCCCGCTGTTCAACGTGTTCCGGCTGCTGCACCTGATCGACACCCGGTGGAGCCTGGTGGTCGCCGAGACGGTCTTCCAGCTGCCGCTGGCGATGATCCTGATGAGCGGCTTCGTGAAGAACGTGCCGGTGGAGCTGGAGGAGTCGGCGATGGTGGACGGCTGCGGCCGGCTGCGCGCCTTCCTCGCCGTGGTGCTGCCGCTGCTGCGGCCGGGCATCGTCGCGGTGGGCTCGTTCGCCTTCATCGGCAGCTGGAACAACTTCCTGTTCGCGCTGATGTTCCTCAACGACCCGGAGCTGCAGACCGTCCCGGTGGGGCTGCAGACCACCATCGGCGAGAACACCGTGGACTTCGGCGCGCTGGCCGCGGGCGGCGTGGTCGCCGCGGTGCCGGTGGTGCTGGTGTTCGCCTTCGTGCAGAAGTACCTGGTCCAGGGCCTGAGCGCCGGCGCCGTCAAGGGCTGAGCGCCGCCCGTCCCGCGAGTTCCCTGACCCCGCGCTCCCCGTCCCGCGAGTTCCCCGTCCCGCGTTCTCCCCGCGCGTTCCCCGACCCCGGGCTCCCTCCCGCCCCCGTCACAGACAGGACTCCCCACCCATGGCCCGTCCCCTGCGCAGCGCCGCCGCGGCCCTCACCGCGCTCGGCCTGCTGACCGCCTGTTCCGCCTGCTCCTCGGGCGGCTCCTCCGGTGACTCCGCGAAGAAGACGGTGATCACCTTCTGGGACAACAACGCCGGCCCGGCCCGCACCCCGCTGTTCCAGCACCTGATCGACGGGTTCGAGCAGGAGCACCCGGAGATCGAGGTCAAGTACGTCGGGGTGACCAGCTCCGAGGTCGCCGAGAAGTACAACACCGCGATCGCCGCGCACTCCACCCCCGACGTCGGCGGCGTCACCACCGCCCTGCTGGCCTCGCTCACCGCGCAGAAGGCGCTCGTCCCGCTCGACGACCGGCTGGCGGGCAGTCCGCTGAAGGGGGAGCTGTCGGCGGCGATGCTGGAGACGTCGAGGGCCGCGGCCGGCGGCAAGGGGCTGTACCAGCTGCCGTCCTCCGGCAACCAGGACGTGATCTGGTACCGGGCGGACAAGTTCGAGGCGGCCGGGATCGCGGTTCCGAAGACCTGGGACGAGCTGTTCGCCGCCGCGGCGAAGCTCACCGACAAGCCGGCGAACCAGTACGGCTTCACCATCCGCGGCGGCGCCGGCTCCGGCTTCCAGGTGCTCGCCGAGGCGTACGCCTACTCCGGGATCACCGGCGTGTTCGACGCGGACGGGAAGTCCACCGTCGACGACCCGAGGAACGTCGAACTGATCGCGAAGATCGCCGCCCAGTACAAGAACACCACCCCGGAGGCCGACGTCTCCAACGCCTACCCGCAGATGCTCGCCCAGTTCCAGGCCGGCCAGGTGATGATGGTGCACCACAACCTGGGCTCCACCAAGGACGTGAAGTCCGCGCTCGGCGACAAGGCGGCCGGCATGCTGCTCCCGGCCGGGCCGGACGGCACCGCGACGCTGGCCAACCCGGTCGACGGCTTCGGAGTGTTCAAGAACTCCAAGCACCAGGACGCCGCCTGGACCTTCCTGGAGTACCTGGACTCGCACGCGTCGAACTCGTACTGGAACGAGAACGCCGGGCAGATCCCCGCCAACACCGCGGCCTACGCGGACGACTGGTACGTCAAGTCGGGCATCACCAAGCAGGCCGGGGACGCGCTGAACAGCGGGAAGCTGGTGCAGCCACCGGTCTACCTGCCGCAGTACTCGAAGATCACCAAGACCGAGGCGGAGCCGAACTTCCAGAAGGTGCTGCTGGGCCAGATGTCCCCGGCGGACTTCGCCGCGTCGGTGGCCGGGGCGCTGACCAAGGCGCAGGCCGACTACCGGGCGAAGAACGGCTGACGGGGGTGGCAGCCGTCGAATCGGTCGAGGTGACCTTCTTCACCACCCTCGCCCGCACCGCCGTCGACCCGCACGGCCACCGGCACCCCGCCGAGCCGCACGAGGTCCGCGAGGCCCTGCTGACCGTCACCGACGCCGACGGCGTCGCCGGGCGGGTGCTGGTGCAGCCCGACCACCTGCGCCCGCACGTGCTGGAGAAGTACGTCCGGCCCGCGCTGCTCGGGCAGGAGGCGCTGGAGCGCGAGCGGCTGTGGACGTCGCTGGCCCGGCGCCAGCGCGGCGCGGGCGGCGGCCTGACCGACCGGGCGCTGTGCTTCGTCGACCTGGCGCTGTGGGACCTGGCGGGGCAGCGGCTGGGCCAGCCGGTGTGGCGGCTGCTCGGCGGCGCCCGCCGGGAGGCCCCCGCGTACGCCTCCACCATGTGCGGCGACGAGCTGCCCGGCGGGCTGGCCACCCCCGCCGACTACGCCGACTTCGCGGTGCGGCTGGTCGAGCAGGGCTACCGGGCGATCAAGCTGCACACCTGGATGCCGCCGGTGGCGGGCGCGCCGAGCGTGGCGCTCGACGTCGCGGCCTGCACGGCGGTGCGCGCGGCGGTCGGCCCGGACGTCGAACTGATGCTGGACGCCAACCACTGGTACTCGCGCACCGAGGCGCTGCGGCTCGGCCGGGCGCTGCAGGAGCTGGGCTTCTCCTGGCTGGAGGAGCCGATGGAGGAGGCGTCGGTGTCCTCCTACCGGTGGCTGGCCGAGCAGCTGGACATCCCGGTGATCGGCCCGGAGACCTCCTGGGGCAAGAACTTCACCCGCGCCGAGTGGGCGGCCTCCGGCGCCTGCGACATCCTGCGCACCGGCACCACCGACGTCGGCGGCATCACCCCGGCGGTGCGCACCCTGCACCTGGCCGAGGCGTTCAACCTGGACTGCGAGGTGCACGGCAACGGCTCCGGCAACCTCGCCCTGCTCGGCGCCAGCACGCACAGCCGCTGGTACGAACGCGGCCTGCTGCACCCGCTGGTGGACTTCGACCTGCTGCCGCCGCACCTGAACTCGGCGGTCGACGCGATCGACGGTCGCGGCGTGGTGGTCTTCCCCGAACGCCCGGGCCTGGGCGACGATTTCGACCTCGACTACATCAAGTCCCACACCCTGGAGGCGTCGTGACGCTCGTTCTGCTCACCGGTGCGGCCGGCGGCGTCGGCACCATGCTGCGCGAGCTGCTGCCCCCGTACGGCTACCGGCTGCGGCTGGCCGACCTGAAGCCCGTCGCGGACGCGCCGGACGCGCTGGCCTTCGACCTGGCCGACGCCGACGCCGTCCGGGCCGCGGTGCGCGGTGCGGACGCCGTCGTCCACCTCGGCGGGATCGCGCTGGAGGACACCTTCGCCAACATCGCGCACAGCAACATCGAGGGCACGTACCAGTTGTACGAGGCGGTGCGGGCCGAGGGCGTGCGCCGGGTGGTGTTCGCCAGTTCGAACCACGCGGTGGGCTTCACCCCGCTGGACGGCGAACTGCCGGTGCGCGCCGACATCCCGCCGCGGCCGGACACCTACTACGGCCTGTCCAAGGTGTTCGGCGAGTCGCTGGCCTCGCTGTACGCCGACAAGTACGGGATCGAGACGGTCTCGCTGCGGATCGGCTCCTGCTTCCCCGAACCGCGCTCGCCCCGGATGCTCTCCACCTGGCTCAGCCCCGGCGACTGCGCCCGCCTGGTGCACGCCGCCCTCACCGCGCCCGGCGTCGGCCACACCGTGGTCAACGCGATCAGCGCCAACACCCGCGCCTGGTGGGACCTCGGCCCGGCCCGGGCGCTCGGCTACGAACCGCAGGACGACGCCGAGGCGTACGCCGGACGGATCCTCGCCGAGCACGGCGAACTGGACCCGGAGAGCGCGGACGCCCGGCTGCTCGGCGGGTACTTCACCACCCTGTAGCGGTGACCTCGACGCGTTCGCGCACCAGGTCGACCGCGGTGATCCGGCCCGCCACCCGCTGCCCCGGGGCCGGATCGCCGCCGCTCAACCCGACCGGCAGGCCGTCCGGTCCGGCCGGTCCGGCCAGTCCGGCCGTGCCGTCCGGGCCGGCCACGACGGTGACCGGCGCGCCGACCCGCAGCGCCCGCAGCCGGGCCCACCGGACGTCGCCGGGGGTCGGGTCGGGTGCCCAGCGCAGGCGCAGGACGCCGTCCGGGTCGGGGCGGGCGGCGGTGAACAGCGGGAGGTCCTCGCCCGCGTGGATCGACAGCAGCGCGGCGCCCCGGGCCCGCGAGAGGTCGGGTACCGGGTGGCCGGGGTGGTGGACGTCACCGGTGATCCGGCCGTCCTCGTGCTCGACGAGCAGTTCGAAGGTGTCGTCGTCCTCGGTCAGCGCGGCCAGCCGCGCGGCCACCGCGCCGGGGTCGCCGAGGACGTCGGGCCGCACCGAGAGCCAGGTGCGCGGGGCGAGGCCGGCCCGGACGGCGCCGAGGTTGGCGGGGGTGAGCCGGTGCCAGCGGGTGGTGGCGGAGTGCTCCTCCAGCAGCGCGGCCTCGCCCTGCTCCACGCACCGGCGCAGCCGCGCCCAGAACTCCCGGTCGGCGGGACGCGGTTCGGCCTCGCGCGGCTCGGGTTCGGGATCGTACGGGGAGGCGCCGATCCGTTCGGCGAACAGCCCGGAGGCGTGGGTGGCGGCGACGGCCCGCTCGCACGGCAGGCGGCTGCCGACGTACATGTACTGGTCGTAGCCGATGTGCACGGCGAACCGGTCCTCGGACTCCAGACGGCCCCAGAACCCGCTGTCGCGCAGCATCGCCCGCACCAGCTCCCGCGCGAGCGGTACGCCCACCCGCAGCCCGTCGTGCAGCCCGTCCCGGCCGCCGGGCAGCAGCGCGTCCAACTCGTCTTCCCCGTACGGCGGTTCGATCCCGAAGTGGACCAGCCCCGAGGGCAGCGACGGCTCCCGGATCTCCAGCACGCCCACTTCGGAGTCCGCGGCGAACGCGGCGAACGCGGCGAGGTACCCGGCCTCGACCGGGCCGTGGTCGCTGCCGGTGTCCTCGGTGCCGGTGTAGTGGCCGCGCTCGTCGCGGTCGGCGGGGTCGTACTTGGTGACGCGGTACACGTACGGCAGCATCGGGCGGTCACCGCCCCTCGGGGGTGGCGGTGCTCATCCGCGTGCTTCCCAGCGGGCGCCGGGGCCGACCACCAGCCGGCGGCCGGAGGGCAGCCGCAGCCCCCAGCCGGGAGCGGCGTCCGGGGCGGGGAGGGCGGCGGGGAGGACGCTCAGCCGGTGGTCGCCGAACTCGATCCGGGTGCCCCAGCCGGGTTCGGTGATCCGGACGTCGGTGATCTCCCGGCCGACCAGCACCCGCAGGTCGGCGACCAGGCGCGGGAGCGCGTCGCCGGAGGCGGCGGCCGGCACCGGGCCGCCGGGGCCGGTGCGCTCCAGCCGCCAGTCGGGGCCGCCGACGGTCAGCCAGCGGTAGGCGAGCCCGTTCCTGCCGTTCGACCGGCGGTGCGTCAGGGCGAGCAGCAGCGCGAACCGGCCCCGGCTCTCGCTGGGGACGTGCACCGAGGTCACCTTCCCGCCGTGCAGCACCGCCAGCTGCCGCCGCAGGGCGGGCAGGTCCGTCGAGGCGCCGGGGTGCTGCAGCTCCGGAGCGGGGTCCGTCTGGGTCGTCACCGGACACAGTCTCCGGCCGGGGGCGGCCGGTCGTCCAACCGTTATCGGCGCGCCGCGTACGGGGGTTGACGCCGGTCCGGGCCGGGTCCGCGGCCGGGGTACCCGGGACGCCGCCCGCGGGCCGGCCGTCGACCGGACCCCGGGGCCGGCCGAAACCTCGTTCGAGCCACCATCAGTCGAACGGATGAATCAGACGACGGCTGCGCCCCGCGCGCCCTCCCCGCCCGCGCCACCCCGGACCTCGCGCGGGCAACCGTCCCCGAACGGGCTCCCGCCTCCCGCGCACCGGGAAGCGGCAGCGTGCCCGCGGGCAGCGGGACGCCGCAGCGGGCGGTGCCGCCCGGGTGCTCGAAAACGCACCGTTCGCCCCAGGCGCGCCTGGAAGCGACCCGCTTGAACGGCGCCTGCCCGGTGCCCGAGCATCGGACCTCCCAGCACTCCCGTCGAACGGTGGACCCGCCTTGGAACGACGAGACCCGCCGCCCCGGCCCACCCGGCGGGCCCGCCACCGGGAGCCCGTCGACGTGCACCTGCTCCTGCGCCGCGACGGCGCGGCGGGTCCCGAGGTCCTGCTGTCGCGCCGGGCCGGGGCCGTCTACGCCACCGGACTCGACCACCTCCCGTCGGGGCACATCGACGGGCCCCACGAGGACGCCGTGCGGGCCCTGATCCGCGAGGCCCGCGAGGAGACCGGTGTCGTCATCGACCCGGACGACGTCCGGCACGCCGTCACCGTCCACCACCGGGCACCGGACGGCGCCTCAAGGATCGGCCTGGTGTTCGAGGTGCGGCGCTGGCGCGGCGAGCCGGCCGTCATGGAGCCCGACCTGTGCGACGCCATGGGCTGGTACCCGCTGGCCGACCTTCCGACGGGGATGGTGGCCTACTGCCGGGCTGCCCTGGACGCCTACCGCGACGGCCGGCACTTCGCCGTCCACTTCCAGGAGCCGGGCGACGCGGTCGCCTTCGACCCGGCGGCCGACCGGCTGCGCACCCTGCCCTCCGCCCGCGCCCGCGGCAGCGCGGACGGTCCCGACCCGCAGGTCCGGGAGTTCGCCGGCCGCCCGAGCGACCCGCCCGGCTGCTGCCCGACGCGCCGTCACGGAGATCCATGACCGCCCCCCGGTTCACCGCCGCCGACTGGAACGAGAGCTACGAGGCCGGCGTCGCCTTCACCGCCCCGCGTCCGCAGGAAGCGGCCGCGCTCACCGAGTGCGCCCCAGCCCAGCGGGTGCCGCGGATCACCGCGGTGGTGCGCGCCTTCGACGTCACCGGCGCCCCGGCGGTGCTGGAGCCGGAGAAGTTCACCAGGTGGGAGTGGTTCGACCCCGACGCGCTGGACTGCCTCGGGCCCGTCCTCACCCGGGTGCCGGGGCCGGTTCAGGTCCAGGTCACCAGCAGGGCGGCGGCGGTGACGCCGGGGCCGAGGCCGAGGAGGAGGCCGCGGTCGCCGGGGCGGGGCGGGGTGCGGTGGGTGCGGTCGAGGACGGAGAAGACGGTGGCGCCGCCGAGGTTGCCCTCCTCGTGCAGGACGTCGCGGGAGTGGCGGACGAAGTCCGCGTCGACGCCGAGGGCCTTGGCCAGCCGGGTGAGGATGGCGGGGCCGCCGGGGTGTAGGACGCCGAAGTCGAGCGGGCCGCCGGCGTTGCGGTCGAGCCAGTCGAGCAGGGCGGGGGCGAGGTCGGTGACGGAGCGCAGCGAGTCGCGGGTGGAGGAGAAGTGGTCGCCGCGCTCGTCGGTGTACTTGCGGTAGCGCGCGACGGTGTGCGGGAGGGTGTGCTCCCAGGTGTGGTCGATCCGCAGGGCGGGGGCGCTGCCGAGCGGGCGGGCGGCGACCAGGGTGGCGGCGACGGCGTCGCCCCAGAGCGCCTTGTAGATCTGGTCCTCCAGGGTGCGGTCGGTGTCCTGGTAGAGGGAGGAGAGGAACTCGCCGACCAGGACGAGGACGGTGTGCCCGGGGTTCCGGGCGAGGTGCTCCTCGGCGAGGATCAGGGCGAGGGCGCCGCCGGCGCAGGCGGCCTGGGTGAGGCTGCGGATCCGGGTGCCGGGGCGCAGGCCGAGGTCGTTGAGCAGGTGGGTGCCGAGGCCGGGGACCTTGTCGGCGGTGGAGCTGGAGACGATCACGCAGTCGATGTCTCCGGGGGTGAGGTCGGCGTCGGCGAGGGCCGCGGTGGCGGCTTGCAGGGCGGCGGCGCGGACGGTGTCGAAGGTGGCGTCCTTGCGGTGGGCGGTGTCGCGGGCGGCGGTGATCTCCTCGTAGGGGGCGAGGTAGCGGCGGGTGCCGGGCAGGTTGTCGAGCGCCATGCCGATCGCGTCGTACTGCGGGTGGTCGGGGTTGCGGGCGAGGATGTCCGCGCGGATCCGGGCGGCGTCGACGGTGTGCGGTCCGCGGACGAGCGCGGGGCGGGCGACGTGGGCGGTGGTGCTGGGCATCGGCGGGACTCCCCCGGGTCGGCGCGACTGGGCGGGGGGCCGGGCCCGGAGCCGTCCGGGCCCGGCCGCTCGGCGCACGCACGCGGTCGCTCGGTGTACGCACGGGCGTGTGCGGGATCATCGCATCCTTTTTCCGACGTACCGTCAATCCCCTTTCTGCGGGCCGGATTTCGGACCGTCCGGGTCCGGTTCAGCGGGGGCCGCGGGGGCGCATGCCGTGGGCCCGGGCGGTGGCCGAGGCGGCGTCGGAGGCGAGCAGGTCGAGCAGGTCGCGGGCGGCGGCGGGGCGGCCGGCGGCGGTGAGGACGGCGGCGGCGAAGGTGGAGGTGATGGCGGTGTCGCCGGGCAGCGGGCCGAGGATCCGGACGCCGGGGAGGCCGGCGAGTTCGCTGTGCTGCTGGAAGGCGAGGTCGGCGCGGCCGTCGGCGAGCAGCCGACCGGCGGGGGTGCCGGGCTCGGCCTGGAGGAGGCGGACGCGTCCGTCCAGGCCGAGCCGGGTGACCAGGGCGCGCAGGGCGGTGCCGCTGGGGCCGGTGGAGTGGGCGACGGCGCGGGCGGCGGTGAGCAGGGCGCGCAGGTCGTCGGCGGTGTCGAGGGCGGCGGGCGGCGCGTCGGCGGCGACGGCGGCGACGGTCTCGGAGTCCCAGAGCGGCCGGGGGGCTTCCGCCAGTCCTTCGGCGTGCAGCGCGGCGAGCGCGTCGGCGGCGAGCACGGCCAGGTCCGCGGCGGCGCCCGCGCGGATCCGGCGGGCGACCTCGACGCCGCCGGCGGCCTCGAAGCGGACGGGGGGCAGCAGCGGGGCGAGGGCGGCGAGGGCGGGGCGGACGGCCATCGAGGTCAGGGCGAGCAGGTGCACGGGGGTTTCCTCCGGAGGGCGGGTGCGAGACGGGCGGGTGCGAGACTGGCGGGATGAGCGGGATGAGTACGGACCGGGTTTCGGCGGCGGGCAAGGTGCTGCAGGTGCTGGCGGCGTTCGACCGCGAGCACCCGTCGCGGACGCTGTCGGAGATCGCGCAGTGCACGGGCCTGGCGGTGAGCACGGCGCACCGGGTGGTGGCGGAGCTGGCGTCCTGGGGGGCGCTGGAGCGGGCCGAGGACGGGTCGTGGCACGTGGGGCTGCGGCTGTGGGAGATCGCCTCGGGGTGTCCGCGCACCCAGATCCTGCGGGACGCGGCGCTGCCGTTCATGCAGGACCTGTACGAGGCGACGCACGAGAACGTGCAGTTGGCGGTGCGCGAGGGCGCCGAGCTGGTGTTCGTGGAGCGGATCGCCGGGCACCGTTCGGTGGAGTTGCTGACGATGGTGGGCACCCGGTTCCCGGTGGCCTCCACCGGGATGGGCCGGGTGCTGCTGGCGCACGCGCCGCGCGAGTTCCAGGAGGAGGTGCTGGCGGAGCCGCTGCGCCCGTGGACGCCGCACACGGTGACGGATCCGCGGACGCTGCGGGCGCAGTTGGACCTGATCCGCCGGGAGCAGGTGTTCGTGAGCGACCGTCAGCTGTCGGAGAGCACGGTGGCGGTGGCCGCGCCGGTGCGGATCGGCCGGTCGGGGCCGGTGGACGCGGCACTGGGGATCGTGGTGGCGGCGCGCGGCGCGGAGCGGGCGCGGGGGCTGCGGGAGCCGTTGCTGCGGGCGGTGCACGGGATCTCCGAGGAACTGGGGCGGCGGGCCCGCACGGCGCTCTGACCGGGTCCAGTCTGCGCGGCGGGGGCGGCCGGGAACGGGGCGTTTCCGTCAGGCGGAAAGGGTGCGGACGGGCGGCGGGGTGAGCTGCCAACGTTCGGGGCGGGCCGGACCTCGTCCGGGCCGCCCCCTCACCCCGCCCCGCCCTGGAGCCGTCATGCCCGATTCCGCCGTCGACCCGGTCGACACCGTCACCGAAGTGCCCGTCGCGGTGGTCGGCGCGGGCCCGGCGGGGCTGATGCTGGCCCACCGGCTGGGCCGGGCGGGCGTGGACGCGGTGGCGATCGACCTGCGCGGCCGGGAGGAGATCGCCACCACCCACCGGGCGGGCATCCTGGAGGCGGACGCGGCCCGGGACCTGGTGGAGACCGGGGTGAGCGACCGGATCCTGCGCGAGGGCCACGAGCACGGGGGCACCGAGCTGCGCTTCGGCGGCCGGGCGCACCGGATCGACTTCCGCGAGCTGGTGGGCGCCTCGGTGTGGCTGTACCCGCAGACCGAGGTGTTCACCGATCTGGCGGACGCCCGGGAGCGGGACGGCGCCGCGGTGCACTTCGGGGTGCGCGGCACCGAAGTGCTGGACGTGGACACCGATCGGCCCCGGGTGCGCTTCACGGCGGCGGACGGGACGCGGCACGAGCTGCGGGCCCGCTACGTGGTCGGCGCGGACGGTTCGCGCAGCACCTGCCGGGGCCTGGTCCCGGAGCCGCTGCGCGTCCGGTACGGCACCGAGTACCCGTTCGCCTGGTTCGGCGTGCTGGTCCGGGCCCCGGCCAGCGCACCGGAGTTGGTGTACGCGCACTCGGAGCACGGGTTCGCGCTGATCAGTCAGCGGACCGAGAGCGTGCAGCGGATGTACTTCCAGTGCGACCCGGACGAGCGGACCGCCGACTGGTCGGACGAGCGGATCTGGGCGACCCTGCAGGCCCGGGTCGCGGGCCGGGACGGCTTCCGGCTGGTCGAGGGCCCGGTCCTGGAGCGGTCGGTGCTGCGCTTCCGGTCCTTCGTGCAGGAGCCGATGCGCTGGGGTTCGCTGCTGCTGGCGGGCGACGCCGCGCACACCGTGCCGCCGACCGGCGCGCGCGGGCTGAACCTGGCGCTGCACGACGTGAAGGTGCTGGCGGGCGTGCTGCTGCGGGCGCTGGGCGCCGAGGGCGAGCCGGCGCTGGCCGACTACCAGCCGCTGGCGCTGCGCCGGGTCTGGCGGGCGCAGCACTTCTCGTCCTGGATGACCCGTCTGCTGCACACCGCGCCGGGGGCCGCGCCGTTCGAGCTGCGCCGCCAACTGGGCGAGCTGGACAGCGTGGTGGGCACCCGCGCGGGCCGCGCGTACCTGGCCGAGCAGTACACCGGCTGGCCGACCTCCGCCTGACACCCCCCACCTTCCGGGAGAACTCCGTGATCATCGACGCGCACGGCCACTTCACCACCGCACCGCCGCAGCTCGCCGCCTGGCGCGAGCGCCAGAGCGCCGCCGCGGGCGACCCGGCCGCCGCCCCCGACCCGGCCGGGCCGCGGATCTCCGACGACGACCTGCGGGAGGCGATCGAGTCCAACCAGCTGCGGCTGATGGACGAGCGCGGCACCGACCTGACGGTCTTCTCGCCGCGGGCCAGCTTCATGGCGCACCACGTCGGCGACTTCGCGGTCTCCTCCGTCTGGGCGCGGATCTGCAACGACCTGGTGCACCGGGTGAGCACGCTGTTCCCGGCGCGCTTCGCGATGGGCGCGATGCTGCCGCAGTCGCCGGGCGTCGACCCGGCGAGCTGCCTGCCGGAGCTGCGGCGGGCGGTGGAGGAGCTGGGCGCGGTCTCGGTGAACCTCAACCCGGACCCGTCGGGCGGGCACTGGAGCGCGCCGCCGCTGACCGACCGCTCCTGGTACCCGCTGTACGAGGCGCTGGTGGAGTACGACGTGCCGGCGATGGTGCACGTGTCGACGTCCTGCAACCCGGCGTTCCACACCACCGGCGCGCACTACCTGAACGCCGACACCACCGCGTTCATGCAGCTGCTGCAGGGCGACCTGTTCGCGGACTTCCCGACGCTGCGGCTGGTGGTCCCGCACGGCGGCGGCGCGGTGCCCTACCACTGGGGGCGCTTCCGCGGGCTGGCCCAGGCGCTGGGCGGGCCGAGGCCGGAGGAGCTGGTGGGCCGCAACGTCTTCTTCGACACCTGCGTCTACCACCGGCCGGGCATCGACCTGCTGGCCTCGGTGGTGCCGTCCGAGGGGCTGCTGTTCGCCAGCGAGATGATCGGCGCCGTCCGGGGGATCGACCCGCTGACCGGCCACCACTTCGACGACACCCGGCGGTACGTGGACGCCACCGACCGCCTCACCGACGCGCAGCGGGCCGCCGTGTACGCGGGCAACGCGCTGCGCGTCCACCCCCGGCTGGCCGCCCGCCTCGCCGCGCGCTGACCGCCCCCGACCCCCAGGAGGAGAGACCCATGCACACCGAACTCGGTGTCGTCCGCACGAGGATCGAGCGGCCCGACCCGGCCGCGGTGGCCGCGCTGGCGGCCTTCGGCACGGCAACCGTCCACGAGGCGATGGGCCGCACCGGCCTGACCCGCCCGTACCTGCGCCCGGTGTACCCGGGGGCGCGGCTGTGCGGCCCGGCGGTGACGGTGCTGCTGCAGCCGGGCGACAACTGGATGCTGCACGTCGCGGCGGAGCAGGTCCGGCCGGGGGACGTGGTGGTGGCGGCCTGCACGACGGAGAGCGAGGACGGGTTCTTCGGCGAGCTGCTGGCGACCTCGCTGCGGGCCAGGGGCTGCGCGGGCCTGGTGATCGACGGCGGGGTGCGGGACGTCGCGGACCTGGCGGCGATGGACTTCCCGGTGTTCTCGCGGGCGGTGAACGCCCGCGGCACGGTGAAGGCCACCCTGGGCTCGGTCAACGTGCCGGTGGTGTGCGCCAACGCGCTGGTGCGGCCGGGCGACGTGGTGATCGCGGACGCGGACGGCGTGGTGGTGGTGCCGCGCGAGCGGGCCGCCGGGGTCGCCGGGGCGTCGGCGGAGCGGGAGGCGAACGAGGCGGTCAAGCGCGAGCGGCTGCGCGCGGGCGAACTCGGCCTGGACATGTACGCGATGCGCGGCCCGCTGGCCGAGCTCGGCCTGCGCTACGAGGACTGATCGCCGTGACGGAACAGACGGAACAGCACGTGACGCAACAGCACGTGACGCAACAGCACGTGACGCAACAGCAGAAGACCCCGGGCTGGCTGGACTGGCACCCCTCCCCCGGCCGCCCCTCCCTGGAGCTCCCGGCGGGCGCGGTGGACGCGCACTGCCACGTGTTCGGCCCGGCCGCCGCGTTCCCGTACGCGCCGGAGCGCAAGTACACGCCGTGCGACGCCTCCGCCGAGCAGCTGTTCGCGCTCCGCGACCACCTGGGCTTCGCCCGCAACGTGATCGTCCAGGCCACCTGCCACGGCGCCGACAACCGCGCCCTGGTGGACGCGCTGCGCCGCTCCGGCGGCCGGGCCCGCGGCGTGGCCACCGTGCGGCCGGGCGTCTCGGACGCCGAGCTGCGCGAGCTGCACGAGGCGGGCGTGCGCGGGGTGCGGTTCAACTTCGTCCGCCGCCTGGTGGACGTCACCCCGCGCGCGGACCTGTGGGACGTGGTGGAGCGGATCGCCCCGCTCGGCTGGCACGTGGTGCTGTACTTCGAGGCCGCCGACCTGGCCGAGCTGCGCGAGTTCTTCCTCTCCGTCCCGGTGCCGCTGGTGGTCGACCACCTGGGCCGCCCGGACGTCTCCGCGGACGTCGACGGGCCGGAGTTCGCCGCGTTCCTGTCCTTCCTGCGGGCCCGGGACGACGTCTGGTGCAAGGTCAGCTGCCCGGAGCGGCTCTCGCTGACCGGCCCGCCCGCGCTGGACGGCGAGCGGAACGCCTACCGGGACGTGGTGCCGTTCGCCCGCCGGGTGGTCGAGGAGTTCCCCGACCGGGTGCTGTGGGGCACCGACTGGCCGCACCCCAACCTGAAGGGCCACATGCCGGACGACGGCCTGCTGGTCGACTTCCTCCCGCACGTCGCCCCGAGTGCCGAACTGCGCCGGCGGCTGCTGGTGGACAACCCGATGCGCCTGTACTGGCCCGAGAACGAAGGGAGTTGAGCGTCATGGCGATCGACCGCAGCTACCGGCTGGTGCCCGGCACCACGATCTTCGACGCCGAGCAGTCCGCCCGCGGCTACCACCTCAACCAGTTCTGCATGTCGCTGATGACGGCCGAGAACCGGGCCGCCTACCTGGCCGACGAGCGCGGCTACCTGGACGCCTGGCCGCTGCGCGAGGAGCAGAAGCGGGCCCTGCTGGAGCGGGACCTCAACGCGGCGGTGCGCGAGGGCGGGAACATCTACTTCCTCGCCAAGTGGGGCGCCACGCTGGGCTTCTCGTTCCAGCAGATGGCGGGCTCGATGACCGGCATGACCGAGCAGGAGTACCGGGAGATGATGGTCTCCGGCGGCCGCTCGGCCACCGCCCCGACCAGCCGGATCGACCACGCCGTGCTGGAGGCCGCGCACGCCGCCGACGCCCCGCCCGCCGAGCACGCCGCCGTCTCGGCCGCCGTGTTCACCTCGCACGTGCCGGCGATCGGCGCCGCGCTGGACCACGGCAAGACCGACGAGCCGTACTGGCGGCCGGTGTTCGCCGGGTACGAGCACTCCCGGCGGTGGGCCGCCGCGCACACCCCGGACGTGGTGGTGCTGGTCTACAACGACCACGCCAGCGCCTTCGACCTCTCGCTGATCCCGACCTTCGTGCTGGGCACCGGCGCCGCCTACCCGGCCGCCGACGAGGGCTACGGCCCGCGCCCGGTGCCCGACGTCGAGGGCGACCCGGAGCTGGCCGCGCACCTGGCGCACTGCCTGATCCGGGAGGACTTCGACCTGACCCTGGCCAACGAGATGCCGGTCGACCACGGGCTGACCGTGCCGCTGTCGCTGATGTTCGGCGAGGTGGAGCGGTGGCCGTGCAAGGTGATCCCGCTGCACGTCAACGTGGTGCAGTACCCGGTGCCGTCCGGGTCGCGCTGCTTCGAGCTGGGCCGGGCGCTGCGCCGGGCGATCGAGTCCTACCCGCGCCCGCTGGACGTGCAGGTGTGGGGCACCGGCGGAATGAGCCACCAACTCCAGGGCCCGCGCGCCGGGTTGATCAACCGGGAGTGGGACAACGCGTTCCTCGACCGGCTGGTGTCCGACCCGGCGGGCCTGGCCCGGGTGCCGCACCTGGAGTACGTCGAGGAGGCCGGCTCGGAGGGCATCGAGCTGGTGATGTGGCTGATCGCGCGCGGCGCGCTCGGCGACGTCGACGACGGCGGCGCGGTGGACGTCGAGCACCGCTTCTACCACGTGCCGGCGTCCAACACCGCCGTCGGCCACCTGATCCTGACCAACAGCCCCCAGCGCCCCGAGGAGAACTGACATGACCACCCAGCAGCCCCTGCGGATCGCCCTGGCCGGCGGCGGCGCGTTCGGTGCCAAGCACGCCGCCGCGCTGCGCCGGATCGAGGGCGTGGAGCTGGCCGCCGTGGTCTCCTCCTCGCCGGACAGCTCACGGAGGTTCGCCGCCGAGCAGGGCGTCGACCGGGCGGCGGGCAGCCTGGCGGAGGTGCTGGCGATGGACGACGTGGACGCGGTGATCCTGGCCACCCCGACGCCGCTGCACGCCGTGCAGACCCGGCAGTGCCTGGCGGCGGGCAAGCACGTGCAGGTGGAGATCCCGGTCGCGGCCTCGCTGCCGGACGCCGAGGCGTCGGTGGCGGCGGCCGAACGCGCCGGCCTGGTCGCGATGGCCGGGCACACCCGCCGCTTCAACCCCAGCCACCAGTGGGTGCACCGGCGGATCGCGGCGGGCGGGCTGACCATCCAGCAGCTGGACGTGCAGACCTACTTCTTCCGCCGCACCAACCTCAACGCGCTCGGGCAGCAGCGCAGTTGGACCGACCACCTGCTGTGGCACCACGCCGCGCACACCGTCGACCTGTTCGCGTACCAGACCGGTTCGCCGATCGTCCGGGCCAACGCGCTGCAGGGCCCGCTCCACCCCGAGCTGGGCATCGCGATGGACATGTCGATCCAGCTGCAGGCGGCGAGCGGGGCGATCTGCACCCTCTCGCTGTCCTTCAACAACGACGGCCCGCTGGGCACTTTCTTTCGATACATCGGGGACACCGGCACCTACCTGGCTCGCTACGATGACCTGGTGACCGGAGAAGACGAACCGATCGACGTCAGCGGCATCGACGTCTCCCTTGACGGCATCGAACTGCAGGACCGCGAGTTCGTGGCCGCGATCCGCGAGGGCCGCGAGCCGAACGCCTCGCTCGCCCAGGTGCTGCCCTGCTACCGCACCCTGGCCGACCTGGAACGGCAGCTGGCCGTACCGGTGAGCGCGTGAACGCCCCGCGCACGGCCGCCCTCCGCCGGATCGGGCCGTTCGAGGTCCCGGCCGTCGGCCTCGGCTGCATGAACCTCAGCCACGCCTACGACACCCCGCCCTCCCCCGGGGACGCCGCCAAGCTGCTGCTGTCCGCCCTGGAGGCGGGCGTCACCCTGTTCGACACGGCCGCGCTGTACGGCTACGGCGCCAATGAGGAGCTGGTCGGCCGGGTGCTCGGCCCGCATCGCGACGAGATCGTGCTGACCTCCAAGTGCGGCATGACGGGCGTGGACGGACGGCGGGTCATCGACGGCCGCCCGGAGACGATCCGGCGCACCGCCGACGAGTCGCTGGCCCGGCTCGGCACCGACGTGATCGACCTGTACTACCTGCACCGGCTCGACCCGGCCGTCCCGGTCGAGGAGAGCGTGGGGGCGCTGGCCGAGCTGGTCGCGGCGGGCAAGGTCCGCACCATCGGCCTGTCCGAGGTGTCGGCGGCCACCCTGCGCCGGGCGCACGCGGTGCACCCGATCACGGCGCTGCAGAACGAGTACAGCCTGTGGACCCGCAACCCGGAGCGCGGCACCCTGGCCGCCACCCGCGAACTGGGCGTCGCCCTGGTCGCGTTCAGCCCGGTCGGGCGCGGCTTCCTGACCGACGCGCCGCCCGCGGTGGCCGAGCTGCCGTCCGACGACATCCGGCGGACCATGCCGCGTTTCACCGACGCGCACTACCCCGCCAACCTGGCCCTGCGCGCCGAACTCGCCGCCCTGGCCTCGGACGCGGGCCTGACGGTGGCCCAGCTGGCGCTGGCCTGGGTGCTCTCCCGCGGCGAGCACGTCGTCGCCATCCCCGGCACCCGCTCGGTGGACCACCTGCGCGAGGACGTCGCCGTCCTCGGCCTGGACGTCCCCGCCGAACTGCTGGCGGCGGCGGGCCGGGTGCTGTCCGACGGGACCGTGCACGGCTCCCGCTACGCGGAGGCCACCCTGCCGGAGATCGACACCGAGCGCTGCGGCGCGGCGGGCTGAGCGGAGCGCCGGACCGGTGCGGCCGGTGCGGCCGGTGCGGCCGGTGCGGCCGGTGCGGGCGGGAAGGCCGGTGACCGCTCCGCCGGCACCGGCCGCACCGGTCCGGCGCTCCGCTGACGGGCTTGCGCCGCTATCCGTCGGCGGGCAGCACCGCCACCGAGGCGGAGGTGGTGCGCAGCCGGACGTGGTGGTCCGCGTCGGGGCGGGCGGGCAGGCCGATCCGGACGTCGGCGGAGGCCGCGTCCGAGTCGAACGCGTAGCCGCCGTCCCGTTCCGGGAGCCGCAGCGCCACCGAGGCGGACGTGGACTCCACGGTCAGTTCGCCGGGCGGGGCGGTGAAGCCCAGGTCGGCGCTGCCGGAGCGGATCGACACCGTCGCGTGCTCCGGGCGCAGGCCGACGGCGGTGCAGCGGATCGAAGCCAGCGACAGCGCGAGGTCGCCGTGCAGCCCAGACAGCGCGATCTCCCCGGAGTCCTGGCGGACCGTCAGCGCGGTGCCCTCCGGGACGGTGAGCCGCAGCCGCCCGCCGCACCGGTCGAACGGGCCGCCGCTCGCGGCGGCGCACCGCACGGGCACGGCGCCGTCGCTCCCGGCCGGGCCGAACCCGACCGGGCCGGAGCCGTCGGAGCCCTCGGGCAGGTACTCGGCGGTGACGGCGTCCCCCGACGAGCCGGTGATCTCGACCCGGCCCGACACCCCGTCCAGCAGCAGCGCCCGGGGGCGGCCCGGCAGTACCCGGAGCCCGTCCGCGTCCGTCCCCGTCGCCCGCTCGTCCCGGCCGGCCAGGGCCACCGCGCCGGCCCCGACCAGGACCAGCGCGACCGCCGCCGCGCCGAACCGCCACGCCCGC
>NZ_JBSGET010000023.1:0-72005 GCF_053603035.1 Kitasatospora sp. NPDC004272
GGGACCCGCTCCGCGGGTCCCTCCGCGCCTTCGGCGCTCCGGTGCGCCGAGCGCTCCGCGCTCGGGCATCCGCGCTCCGCGCGGATGCGGACCCGCTCCGCGTGTCCGGCGATCGGCTTCGCCGATCGCGGCCGGGCGCTTCGCGCCCGGCTCGGGGCGCGCCTCCGCTTCGCTCCGGCGGCCCGGGCGGCTGATCATCGCTCAACTCGTCCAGGTGGATAGCGGGTTGATGGAGGAACGGCCTTCGGCTGGGCTGACTAGGGCAAAGGCCCGGCCTGGTGCGCACGGTACAGGCCGGCAGGGGCGAGCCCGGAAAGAAAACCACACACGTATACGGGTACGCAGGTGCGCGGGTACCGGCCTGTACCAACCCAAGAACAGACGTGGCCAACCAACCCCACCCCCACACCTGCATCACTTCCACACGCCAAACCACCCCGCCCACCCCAACACCCCCACCCCGAACCAGACAAGGCCGAACACCAGCCAGCACAACCACCGACCTCGCTACAGACCACCAGAACAAAATGGTCAAGCCCCAGCTACTGAACTTGAATGCGTGAAGTCGGTCAGCCATCCATGATCAGGCCGGTCTCGGTGAGGCAGCCGTCGACCAGGTCCGGGCGGTACTGGATCTGCTTGAGCCGGCGCTTCACGGCCCGGGTGATGTGGCTGAGGTCGGCGGCGGCGAGGTTGCCGATGTCGCGCTTGACCAGCTACCAGATGCCCTCCTGCGGGTTCAGGTCCGGCGCGTAGGTGGGCAGCTGGAACACGGTGAGCCATGAGGAGTTCGCCTCGATGAACTCCCGCAGCGGCTTGGTCAGGTGGAGGCGGACGTTGTCCCACACGAGGACGATCGGGCCGCCGAGCTGGGTGCGGGCGCGGACGATCGGGTCGCGGAAGTCGCGCCGGCCGAAGCCCTTCGGCTCGTCCTTGCGGCCCCGGTACTCGCGGATCGCGTAGATCAGCCGGGACCGCTCGCCCGGCTTGTAGCAGGTCATGCCGGCCATCGACACCCGGCCCGAGCCCCGGCCTCGCACCCGCACCACGGGCGTCTGCCCGATCCGGCCCCAGGTCCTGGCACGCGGCGGCGTCATCGACTGCCCGGCTTCGTCCTCGAAGACCAGCCAGGCTCCGAGCTCCGCTGCGATGCTCTTACCCGCGGCCAGGTCTCTTTCTTCCACACCTCGACCGCCGCGTCGTCGCGCTCGATCGCCCGGCGGGCAGGCTGCTGCCAGGACCAGCCGCGCCGCTTGAGTAGCTGCCACGTGCCCTCGACGGTGTACGAGACGTGGAACAGCCGACCGATCAGCGCCTTGATCCGCGCGAGCGTCCACCGCTGGTCCGCCCAGCCGTGGGCGAGCGGTCCACGCTCCAACTCCCTTTCCAGCCTGGCGATCTGGGCCAGACTGAGCCTCGGGCGGCCCGGTGATCCCTTCGACCGGACACCGGCCTCTCCGCGCTCGCGCCAGGCCCGGCGCCACCGCTCCACCGACCGCCCACTCACCCGCAGCGCGGCAGCGATCCCCCGGTTCTTCTCCCCACCCCCGAAGCGTTCCACGGCCTGCAGCCGGATCCGCTCACGCGCGGCCCTCTCGGCGTCGGTCAACCCGCCGCCCTGCGCATACCTCACAAAGGCAGGACTACCGGAGCCCGCCCACCGCTGTCAGGCAAACGGCTCCGACATCACCCAATCAAGTTCAGTATCCAACGGATCGAAGCGGAACGATCTTGGCCTTCCGGCCGATCGCCTTCGCGGTCAATCCGTAATAACGCACGTTCCCAACCCGCTTACGCTCCTCAAGGAACCCAGCCCCGATAAGCTCCTTACGAGTACGCGAGAACACCGTGGGCTGCCAGCCAAGACCACCGGCGGTGTCGTTCCGCGGATCTGTCCGGTTTGATCACGTGATGCCGAAAGTGGCACACGCCACGCCCCGGCGGCCATGCCTACAGGTGGGCGTGCGAAGCGGTCGCCGCAGAGCCCGGACCATCACGTTCCCGGGGCCGGCGCCGCCTGAGGGAGCGTTGGTGGTTGCCAGTGCTGTCAAGCCAAGTCGTAGACCGTGACGGGCACCTCACGCCGGATCAACTGCTCCACGATGAGGGGCTCGACCAGTTCCCAGCGACCGCCGGCAAGCCCGCAACCGATCCGCGGCATGTGCACCGAAGCTCGGAGTTGCAGCGCACGTTCGGCGACGATGGCGAGGGCGGCGCTGATGGCCTCGTACCTGACAGGTGGGGTGCTGCTGGGGCGGTAGCCGTGCTGGCCGATCATGTTGGCAACGAGGAAGCTGTCCTCTGCGGGCACGAACTGCACCGCGCCGAGCGCGAAGCCGCTGGTCTCCCGGTCGTGGTACCAGGCCTTGTATGCGGCCCTGGTCTGCGGCCAGCGTCGGGCGAGCGGCAGCACGAAGCCCTTACCCCAACCGCCCGCATCGTTGCAGACGTGCGCGATGATCTTCGGACCTTCACCCTGGGGTACGGTTGCGTCACCGACGACATAGCTGATCTCCTGAGCCACAGCGCGACTCTAGCCAGCGGGTCCGACAGTCCACCACAGCATTACGAAAATCAGCTCAGCAGAGCAAAGCCATTACGAAAAGCTACCCGGATTGATGCTAGCCAAATAGCGGGCGTGACTCGCTTGTTCGCCGGGCGGAGCAAACAGAAACGGGCATGGCCGCCGGATGATCACGAGATGTCGAGTACCTACTGACTTCGGCGCATCAGGATGAATCTGTGCGAAGTGCCTGATGAGCCTCAAGCGGTGGCTGCACCGGTGATGTGTGAGACATGCGGATAGGGGCGGGCTGACCGCCACAGGACGACTGCGTCGGGAGTCGGCGCGGATACAAGCAGCCGAGTCGTTCGAACAGGAGGTCAAACCGGCGGAGGTAGCCCGACTGGACCACGGTACCGCCTGTCGCCGCGCTGTCTGGAGGAACTCGCCGCGTATCTGGACCAGGGTCCGGCCGCGCACGGCTGGGTGGAGGACCAGGTCTGGACGGCCTCGCGGGTGGTCACGCTGATCGGGCGGAAGTTCCACGTCACCTACAGTGTCTCCGGGGCGATGCGGCTGCTGCACCGGCTCGGTTTCAGCCCTCGGGTCCCCACGCGCCGGGTGGCCGAGCGCGACGAGCAGGCCGTCGCCGCATGGAAGGAGGTGACCTGGGCGGAGGTAAAAGCGCCAGGGCGGCCTGCGGAGGCTGCATCTGCTTCGAGGACGAGGCAGGCTTCACCCGCCAACCGCCCAAAGGACGCACCTGGGGCCGACGTGGCCGCACCCCGATGGTGACCGTCAGCGACCGCCGCGCGGGACGCCTGTCCGTGGCGGGACTGATCGCGACGCGGCCCAGATCGCGCCCCCGGCTGTGCCACCGCCTTGTCACCCACCCCATGGGCAAGGGCAGGCGCCGCAGCATGGGCGAGCGCGACTTCATTGCCCTGGTCGACGGCGTCCAGCAGCTCGTCAAGGCGCCGATCGTGCTGGTCTGGGACCGCCTGAACACCCATGTCTACCGCACCATACGCGAGTTGGTCGCCGAGCGCACCTGGCTGACGGTGTTCCTGCTTCCCGCCTGCTCGCCTGACCTCAACCCCGTCGAGTGGGTCTGGGCACACGTCAAACGCAGCTTCGCCAACCTCGCCGCCATGTCCCTCGACCGACTCGAAGCCCTCGTCCGCAACCGGCTCAAACGCCTGCAGTATCGCCCCGACACCCTCGACGGCTTCATAGCCGGCGCCAGCCTGATCCTCGACACCCCAACCTCACCCTGACGCGCCGAAGTCAGTAAAGATGTCAACAACGAGTAGCTCTCCGGCTCTTCAGTAAAGCCCTAACTGGTTCAAGCAGTCTGAGCTGCTCTGAGTTTGGTGGAGTCCCCAAATCCAGGGTTACGATCCCGGCGTAAGGAGAACCATCTGCTGTGCCAGCACCACGCAAGTACCCCGACGAGCTCCGTGAGCGCGCGGTTCGTGAGGTCCGCGCCACGGGCTGCCCGATCGTGCACGTCGCGCGGGACCTGGGCATCCACCAGGAAGCCCTGCGGAACTGGGTCCGCCGGGCCGAGGCCGACGCCGGAGAGCGCGACGACCGGCCGACCAGCAACGAACTCGAAGCACTCAAGCAACTCCGTCAGGAGAATGCGGAGGTGCGGCGGGCCAACGAGATTTTCAAGGACGCCAGCGTGTTTTTTGCCCAGGAGATCGACCGTCCCCGGACGAGGCCGAGCAGGTGATCGCCCCCGCGTGACGGCTTCGGGGTCGATCCCGTCTGCCGGGCGCTGGACCTGTCGCCGTCGACCTACTTCGCCCGCAAGCAGCGTCCGAAGTCCGACCGCCGGCTGCGCGACGAGCAGCTCATGCCGCTGATCGCCCAGGTCCACGACGAGTCCGGTGCCACCTACGGCGCACGGAGGATCACCTGCGCGCTCCGGCGCAAGGGCGTCGAGGTCGCCCGGTGCACGGTCGAGCGGCTGATGGCCGAGCTCGGCATCGAGGGCGTCATCCGCGGCCGGCGACGTCGCACGACGATCCCGGACCCGGCCGCGCCGAGGCCGCCGGACCTGGTCGACCGTGACTTCAGCGCCGAGCGGCCCGACCAGCTGTGGGTCGCGGACATGACCTACGTGCGGACCTGGTCGGGCCGGGTCTACGTCGCGTTCGTCCTGGACGTGTTCTCGCGGACGATCGCCGGATGGCAGATCGCTGACCACATGTGGACCGAACTCCCCTTGGACGCGCTGGAGATGGCTCTGTGGCGGCCCCACTCCGGGCTGATTCACCACAGCGGCAGAGGGTCGCAATACGTGTCCATCCGCTACACCGAACGGCTCTCCGAGATCGGCGCTGCCGTGTCGGTCGGCTCCGTCGCGGACTGGTACGACAACGCGATGGCCGAGGCGCTGAACGGCACTTTCAAGGCCGAGCTGATCGAGATGCAGGGCCCGTGGACCGGCTTCGAGCAGGTCGAGCGGGCGATCTTCCGGTGGGTCACGTGGTACAACGGGGAACGGCTCCACCCCTCCCTCGACTACGTTCCGCCAGCCGAGTCCGAACACGACTACTGGCGAAGCCAGGAAGCAACACTGCAGTCCGCCTGAACACACGATCACGGACCCCACGAAACTCGGGACAGCTCACCTCAGTGACTGCCACCTACGCGGGACCGGTGTACACCAGGCCGTGCTCGGCGTTGCACGGCTCCACAACCGCGCGCTCGCCGGATAGGACAGCTGTATGGAGGCCCGTCCTGCACAGAATCAATGGAGTTCGCATTCCCACGGTTCGATATCCGGCTCACCCGGCGGAAGCTCTCCCTTGCAGTACTGGTAGAGCCACGTTGCCGCCCTGCGCTCGGCGTGCTTTTCGTTGACCGGCTCGCCCCGTTCGTCCAGTTCGAGGACGTTGGCGAAGATGGCGAAGCAGATCTCCGCCTGAGAAGGGGACTCACGGAGTTCTTCCCAGTAGTCGATCCCTTCCAGCATCGGATGACCCACCGAGCCACGGGCGAGCCATCCGGCGAAGCGCCGGAAGGCACCTGAGGTACCGGGACTGAGGTGTGAAGGCATGCCATGAATCTAGCCTCAGCCGGCCAGGGTCAGAGCACCGGCCTGGCTCCGGCCACTCCAGAGCTGACGGTGCCAACCACACCAGGCCTGACGGAACAACCATATAGGGGAGGGCTGCCCGCCGACTGCATGTCGGACCGGCCGGGGCTCGACTGGTGTCGGCGGGCAGCTGCCAGTCGTCTGCCCCCGCCCCGGCAGATCATGCCACCCCGCCGGGCAGCCGCCCTCCCGCATACGTGCTTCACTTCTGACTGGGCGTTTCATCCCTGAGGCTGGGGCTCAGGTTCCGCGCCAGGTTGGGGTGATCTCGCCGGTGAGTCGGCGGGTCATGAGGCTGATCATGGCGATGTGCACCATGGCTTCGGAGCGGGCTGGGAGTGCCTCGTAGTCGCGGGCGAGGCGTCGGTGGTTCATGAGCCAGCCGAAGGTCCGCTCGACGACCCAGCGTCGGGACTGAACAACGAATCCCCTGGTGGCGGGGTCGCGTCGGACGATCTCGACATCGATGCCCAGTGTGGCGGCGTGTTCGACGACGGCGTTCTTGTAGCCCATGTCGGCCCAGGCCTTGCCGACGGTCGGGTGCTCGGCCGCGACCGCGGTCAACAGCTGTCGGCCGGCGGTGTTGTCCTGGACGCTCGCGGCGGTGACCAGCACCACGAGCAGCAGGCCGATCGTGTCGGTGACGATGTTGCGTTTTCTGCCGACGATTCGCTTCCCGACATCGGCGCCCTGGCCTGCGGCAGGGACATTCGTGGAGGTCTTGATGCTCTGCGAGTCGATGATGCACGCCGTCGGTTCCGGATCGCGGCCCTCGGCGGCGCGAACCAGGCGGCGTAACAGACCATTGAGCTGCTCGAACACTCCTTCCTTCTGCCACCGGGCGAAGTAGGCGTAGACGGTCTCCCAGGGTGGGTAGTCGTGCGGGAGGTAGCGCCAAGGGATGCCGGTGCGGTCGACGTACAAGATCGCGTCCAGGAGGTCCCGAAGCTCGTGCTCGGGAGGCCGGCCGAACGCGAGGGCCCGCTCGGTCCGCGCTCGGCGCCAGGCGGTGAGAGCGGGCTCGACGAGGGCCCAGCGGGCATCGGACAAGTCGCTCGGATACGGTCGACGATCCGTCATGATGACGGCATACCGCAGGATCGCCCCTCTGCCCAGCGTGCGCGGCTTTCGAGAGACGAACAGGCTCAGACCCGGCATCCGTGGATGAGACAGGAGAAAGCACACAGTTCCGGCGGACATTCGCACAACAGCAGCACTCCCGCCTCCGAGGCCCCAAGCGCCACCGAATGCCAGCAGCCCAAGCAGCCCGAAAACCAGGATCAACCCACCCGATCACGGGTGAAACGCCCAGTAAGAAGTCGTCTCATTTGGGGATCATCCGGAGGAATCCGCCGAGCCAGGCGACGGTGGGCTCGATGACCCAGCGGTGGGGGACTCGATGCCTCGGCGGGCGATCCGGGCGGGCATCTGGGCGTCGGGCATCCGATGGTGGTCAGCGGGCCGGGTGAGGCCCCGATCGACGTCGAAGAACAGACCAATGATGCCCGCTTCCACTTCGCACGAATACGCACCGGTCTGCCCGACGAGGTGGCCGACGCTTCGGCGTTGCGCGGCTGGGGTGACACGGACGGTGCGGACACGCTCGCCTGGATCGCCGTCGATCCGGATCCCGACCGATGGCCGGTTGTGGTGTGGAGCCGGTCCAAGGGTCAATGGCTGGTCCAGGAGTGCGGAATGGCGGAGTTCTTCGTCGGCCCGTTTACGGGCGAGCTCGCCCGGTGTCCGCTGAGTGACAGGTCGCTCTGGGGTCACTTCGAACAGGAGTACATCCCCTGGTGGGGAGAGTGACTGCCAGTCAGCGGCGCCGGCCGCACGGGCTGACGCGCTTGCAGTGGGGATCCCGTGGTCGACCCGGGCGACCACCCGGGTACCGTCGTCCGTGCTGACGGCTGCGTGGAGAGGTAGCAGCTCGCTGTAGGCCCGGAGCCAGGCGCTCGGCGATCGGCACGCCCGAAGCCCACTGGCCCGAGTGAGATGACTTCCAAGGGCGTCCGCCGGTAGATGCCGGCAGCAGGGCAGGCATGGTTCACCCGATCATGGAGTTCTCTACGGTTCATGATCATCGAGGATCCGCGCCTCGCCAAAGCGGCCGTCGAGTTCTTCCTCGTCCGGGCCGCCGCCGTCGTTCACGGTCCGCTGCCTGATTCGACGCGCCTGGGCCTTCTACCGCTGGAACACCCGCCCTCGGAGCCCACTCATCCGATGTCCTACCGGCGGACGCCCTGACTTGAGGTGCGCGGGGTTCGCTTCGGCGACCGCGCGGAGCGTCCGGCCCCGCGCCCGCCGGTGTGGTCGGACGCTTTCCGGGGGCGCCGGGGGCGGGGCGTCAGAGTGGTAGTGAGAGGAGCGTGTAGCCGCCGATGTCGATGTCGTCGCAGACCTGGGTGAGGCGGTGGACCACGGCGGCGGCGCCGGTGCCTCCGAGGGGAGCGGTCAGTTCGACGGTGGCGGTCCCGGCGGCGGGGAGGTCGACCTCGGCGACCGGTCGGCCGAAGTCGTGGCCGGCTGCCCGGCGTTGACGCAGGTCGTCGAGGACCGCGTCCGGGTATCCGCCGCAGCGGGCGTCGGCGTCGACGGCGGCGTCACCGATCCACAGGTCCTGGCCCGGTTCCCGTCCGGTGACCTCGGCGCCCAGGGCGGCGAGCGGCTCGGCCAGGACCGGGTCGTCGACGTGGAACAGGGTGTCGGCCGGGGAGAGCGGTAGGCCGAAGCCGGGGAGCCGTTCGAACCCGGTGATCTGGAAGGTGCGCACGCACAGGGTCGTCCGGGCGTCCTCGCCGAACGGGTTGGCCAGGGTGAGGACGATCCGCTGCGTTTCGCCCTGCGGCGACAGCACGGTGACGTTGCGCTGGCCCACGTGCCGGTCCAGGTCGGGCCGGAAGGTGCTGGTCAGCGGGTCCGACAGCGAGGCGATCTCGACCACCAGGCATTCGTGGCCGCCGTTGACGAACACCGGGGTCCAGGGTGTCGTACAGGTCAGCGTCTCGGCGAGGCCCGCGGCGATCGGCGTGCGCTCCGAGGTGCCGATGAAGGTCGCCTGCTGGGGCGTCAGACCGGCGGACGGGTCCGCCCACCAGAACTGGGCGCGTACGCCGGGGGCGGCCGCGTGGCCGAGGTTCTGTGCGGTGACCGACACCGTCACGGGGTCGCCGGCCTGCACCCTCCCCCAGGTGTCGGCGGGTGCCACCGCGATGTCCGGGCTGGCGTAGTAGACGGCGCCGGGGGGCAGGGGCCGTGCCCCCTGGTCGCCGGGTGCGGCCCGCACGACGAGCCACGGGGTGTAGGTCGGCGGTGGTCCCTCGCCCTGGGGGCGGCGGGGCGTGTCATCGGCGGGCGGTGTCATGGTGGGCCTCCCTTCGCATTCCCTGGCGTCGTTCCCGGCGGTCGTTCCCGGCGGTCATTCCCGGACGACGGGGCCGGGGTGGCCGGCCGCGTCCTGGAACACCCAGGTCGGCCAGCCGATGCCGCGGTCCCCGTCGAGGTCCCAGTCGAGGAGCTGGGTCGTGGGGCTGCCGATCAGGGCGACCGCGACGTCGACGGCGTTGCCGAAGGCGCCTTGCGGGCTGCCGTTCGCTTCGGCGCGCTGCATCCGCAGCTGCCACTCGGCGGCGTCGAGGACGGTGGGCTTGCCGCCGGCGGGCGCGGCGAGCGGGTTGTTCTGGGTGGACGGGAACCGCGGTACGGCGCCGGGTCCGGCGTCGGTGAAGGTGAAGCCGTCCACGAAGTGCAGCGGCCACCACGGGCCCTCCGGGTAGGACATCTGCGCGGGTGGTTCGAGCGGCTCGGTCGGGTACTGCGGCCAGTTGCTCTCGTCCGGCGCGACGGGGGTCCACAGCGCGGCGGGGTAGCCGTCCCCCTCCTGCGCGGACGGGCTGCGGCAGGTGCCGAGCGCGGAGTCCGGCGGGACGACGGTGCCCCAGGTCTGGAACTGGATCTCGTTGTGGGCGAGTTGCACCGCGTACGGCGGTCCGAGCCCGCTCGTGCTGAGCAGGTCGTGGAACGCGTTCTCCAGGCGGGCGAGGAAGGAGTCCGTCCAGCCGGCCTGGCAGCGCAGGTTCTCCCAGCCGGGGTCGGTGGCGTCGTCCAGCAGTTCGACCGCCGCCCAGATCAGCGCCGCCGCCGCGGCCAGTCCGGCCAGCAGGTACTCCGCCACGGCGAGGATCGCCGCCGCGATCGCGCTCGCGATCTCCGGGACGGACGGGTCGGGCTGGGTGACCGGCGGCTGCGGGACGGACGTGCCGCCGACGACCACGCTGCCGTCCACCTCGACCCAGTCGGGGCGGTCGCCGCAGGCGTCCGGCTCCTGGATCCGGTGGGGCGGCGTCGAGCCGAGCAGCGCCGCCGAGCTCGTGATCCAGGTGGTCAGCCAGGTCATCGCGTACGCGCCGTCGAGGCCGGGCCCGTCGACGCCCGGCGAGGGCGGGTCACCGACCGCGTCGTGGTAGCTGTCCAGCCAGAGCGTGAGGAGTTCGGGCGGCAGGAAGCCGGTGAGGGGGACGCCGTCGCGGACGGCGTTCAGCACGAGGTCGGGTGCGATCCCCCCGATGGCGAACCGGTCCTGCAGTTCGGACCCGGCGATGTCGTCCCAGGTGCCGCACGGCGGGAGCGGTACCCGGCCGCCGGTGCCGGCCGGGAAGACGATCTCCTGGCCCGCGGCGCGCACCCGTTCCCTGGTGCGGTAGTAGCCCCACACCCAGGCGTCCACGTGGTGCGACACCCAGCGGTGGCGCCACCAGTGGGTCCGGTACGGCGACCCGACCACCCCGTTGACGAACGGGTTCCCGCACAGCGCCCCGGCGTACCCCGCGGTGGCGCCCAGGCCGAAGGCCCGGATCCGCGGGTCGCCCGAGGCGGCGGCCTTCTGCCGCAGCGCGTGCCAGAACGTCCCGGTGCGGTGGGCGTGCACGGTGTCGCGCGGCACCCAGGTGCCGGCCGGCCGGGCCTTGGGGCGCGGCCGGGTCTTGAGGATCGCGTCCTTCAGCGTGGACCTCAGGCCGCTGATCGAGGCGAACTGCCCCTGCAGGGCGGTCACCACGTCGGGCAGCCCCCGCAGGTCGTCCTTCATCGCCAGGAGCGCGAGTTGGTCCTTGTCGCGCACGGCGTGCTCGAAGCGGCCGAGCACGTCCTTCAGCGTGCGGAGGTTCGCCGCCATGCCCGGGGTGCCGGGGGTTCCCGCGAGCAGCCCGAGGACCGGCGCCCACACCCCGAACATCGGCGCGCTGCCGGCGGCGGCCGCTGGGTGGGTCGGCAGGAAGTCCCCGAGCGCCGGACCGAGCGCGCCGAGGCGGAAGAACGGCAGATCGGCGTCGTCCGGCACCGGGCCACCGCCGGAGCGGAGGGAGTCGAGCACGAGATCTGCAACCGTCAGCTGCGTGGGCACGCCGGTCACGACGCTTCACCTCTTCACGGGAAGCCGACGGCGGCCACAGGCGCTGGCGTCGCGTCATGCTCCACCGCAGGCCGTACGAGCGCGGTACTTCCACCGTGCCCCCGTCCTCACGCGGACGCAATCGGGGCGTTCGCGCAGTCGACCGGACCCGGTCCGCGGACGCGGACGCGGTTCGGGTGGACCTCGGTGCCCGGTCCTCCACGGGGGCGAACGCGCCCCGGGGGCGCTGCCTCCCTCCAGGGCCGGGAGCCTCCAGGGCCGGGAACCGGAGGACCGCCCCGCCGGGATGGGAGCCGGGGCGGGGCGGTCCCTCGGGTCGTGGGCCCGGTCTCAGAAGATTCCGGGGCCGGGGTTGAGGACGTGGCGGGGGTCGTAGCGTTCCTTCGCGCGCCGGAACTCGGGCCACGCGGCGCCGTAGTGGGCGATCCAGTCGGCCTTGGTGAAGGCGAGCGCGCCGATGGGGTAGCGCGAGCCGCCGACGGTGCGGGCCTTGCGGTAGAGCTCGGCGTTGCGCTGGAGCCGGTCGGTGGCGAACGCCGGGTCGGGGCCGGGGGCGGCGGAATTGTCGAGGATGTCGAAGAGGTACATCCACGGGGTGGAGTCCGCCCGGGGTTCCCGGAAGGCGGGGTGGTCGACGCCGTTGCGCTTCGCGGGGATGAGCAGGAGCAGGGAGCCGGGCGCGTAGTCGTGGGGGTCGAGTTCGGCGAGCGCGTCCTGTGTGAACCGCTCGATCTCCGAGGCGCTGAACCAGACGTCGAACCAGGGCTTGACCAGGTGGTCGTAGTCCAGGGCGGCGTCCATCTGGGCGACCAGCCGGTTGACCTGGTTGACCCAGTCCGGGTAGCTCAGGTCGAAGACCGTGGCGGCGGACGGGGGCTGGCTGAGGCCGCGCAGCAGGTGCTCGCCGTCGGGCGGGGAGCCGGGCGTGACGGGCACGCTGATGATGAGTTGTCCCACGAAGGAGGTCGCGGCCGGGGCCCAGGTGAGGTAGGCGCCGAGGACCTCTCCGCGTTCGGTGAGGGTGCGCAGGTCGCCGACGGCCCCGTCGCCGGTGGGGTAGGTGAACTGGTACGTCCTCATCTCGGGTTGCGCCGGCACCAGGTCGAGCTTGGCGCGCACGATGATGCCGCACTGTCCGAGGCCGCCGAGCGCGGCCTTGAAGAGGTCCGCGTGCCGGTCGGCGGAGCAGACCAGGACCTCGCCCCGTCCGGTGACGACCTCCAGTTCCTGGACGTGGTCGATCTGCAGGCCGCGGGATCCGGCGCCCGGGGAGGCGCCGCCGACCGAGAGCGTGCCGGCGATGGTGAGTTCGGTGTAGCCGGTGAACAGCGGCGGGGTGAGCCCCCGGGCGAACGCGGCGGTCATCAGCTCCGTCCACAGCACGCCGCCGTCGACGTCGGCTCCCTGCGGGCCGATCCGGTGGATGCGTTTGAGCGCGCGCATCTCGATGACCAGGCCGTTGTCGTTGAGCGACTGCCCGTAGGTGGTGTGGCCCTCCCCGCGCGCCGACACCTTGATGCCGCGGTCCGCGCAGAACCTGACCATCTTGGCGATGTCGCCGACGGACCCGGGCCGCAGGACCGCGCCCGGCGTGCGGGTCACGATGTGCCCCTGGTCGATGCTGTCAGCGGCTCTGCTGGCGGCGTCGAGGAGGATCTCACCGTCCAGGCGGGGCAGCCGGTCGAACGGGCCGGCGGCGGCGTCGGCCACCCAGGTCGCGGCGGCCGCGCTGAAGCCGACCGCCGCGACGCCGAGCGTCGCCCCCCTGACGAGCGCGCGGCGCGACAGCCCCTGCGCGCGGGTTTCCTTCTCCATTGCTTCCCCCTCGGTCCCGGTCGCACGGACGGGTCGTGAGGATGCGGTCGGCAGCGAGCGGGCAGCGTGCCGTACCGGGCTCAGGAGGTCCGTACGATGATCGAATCGAGCTGGAGGCTAGCACCGACTCGCGGGGTTCGTACATGCGCTGACAGATCGTTCGATTTCGAACGGGCATGATCCCCTCCGCGTTGTTTGAGCACAGACAACAAAGAGGAGTGAGAGCCCCGCCCGCGATTCCGTGCACGACCGGAGAAGGACGCCACCGTCCCGCAGTACCGCCGCGGCTCGCGGCTGCGGCGCGTGGAAAGCGTCGATCAGCGGGGCGGGGTGGGTCAGCCCTGTCGGCTGAGCTGCTCGGCGGCTCCGGCGGGGACGTGGTGGAGCGTGAGTGCGGGGGCGGCGGCCAGGATCGAGCGCTGCAGCCGCCGCAGGGCGGCGGACGGTTCCGCGCCGAGCTCCCGGTGCAGTGCGTTGCGCAGGCGCCGGTAGACCTCCAGGGCTTCGCCGCGCCGGCCGGAGCGGTGGAGGGCGAGCATGAACTGGCCGTGCAGGTTCTCGTGGGTGCGGTGCCGCAGGACGAGCACGGTGAGTTCCGCGAGCAGTTCGCGGTGCCGGCCGAGTCCGAGGTCGGCTTCGATCCGCCGGTCGAGCGCGTACAGCCGGATCTCCTCCAGGCGGCGGCGGTGCATCTCCAGTTGCGGGCCGGTCTGCACGTCGGTGAGGGCGGCGCCGGTCCACAGGGCGAGCGCGCCGCGCAGTTCGCGGGCGGCTCCGGAGTGGTCGCCGACGTCCATGGCCCGGTGGCCGCGGGCGGTCCGGTGCTCGAACTCGCGCACGTCGCTGCGACCGCCCGCGAGGTCGAGCAGGTAGCCGCCGGGCAGGGTGGTCAGCACGTCCTTGGCGGTGCGGGGGCCTCCGGCGGGCAGGGCGGCCTCGATGAGTTCGCGCAGTTGCAGGACGTAGGTCTGCAGCGTGGTGCGGGCGCTGCGGGGCGGGGTCCTCCCCCACAGCTCCTCGAACAGGGACGCCACCGGCACCACCTGGTTGGCGTGCAGGGCCAGCAGGGCCAGGACCTGGCGGGTCTTGGGCGCGGTGGGCGCCACCGGCGTTCCGTGTTCCCTGACGTCCAGCGCGCCCAGAACAGCGATGTCCACGTCGTCTCCTGTACGTACGTGAGTGGTGGTCGGTCAGGTTTCGCGCGGTTCGTTCGCGCCTTCCGTCCTGACCGGGCATCAGTAGAAAACGGGACGGGCGGTTTGTCAATGATGAATGCTTCGCTCCGCTTCACTCTCCGCCCTGGATAGGGGAGTTGACAGATCGCGTGGCTTCGCGGGTCGGAGCGCGGAGGCCCTGTCGGTCGGCTTGCCTTGCGCTTTAGGATACGAACTGAGCGGTTTTTTAATCGACATCGGCCTGTCCACAACAGCAGGTCGAGGAGGCACAGTGGCGACACAAGACAGGGCCACCCGCACCCGCAGGACCATCCTGCGGGCCGCGGCACAGGTCTTCGAGGAGCGCGGTTACCAGGCGTCGACGATCTCCGAGATCCTCGCCGCCGCAGGGGTGACCAAGGGGGCGCTCTACTTCCACTTCCAGTCCAAGGAGGAACTGGCACGCGGCGTGCTCACCGAGCAGGACATGCGGATCGTCGTCCCCCGACGCCCTTGCCGGACGCAGGAGTTGGTGGACATGTGTTTCACCCATACCCACCTGCTGCAGACCGATCCGATGGTCCGGGCCGGCGTGCGCCTCTCGCTGGACCAGCAGGCCACCGGGATAGACCGGGCCTCGGCGTTCCGCAGCTGGCGCGCGATCGTCACGGACGTGCTCGAACAGGCGCGGGCGCAGGGCGAGTTGCTTCCCCACGTGGTGCCCGGGGAGACCGCGACGGTACTGGTCGGGGCGTTCGGCGGCGTGCAGCAGATGTCCCAGGCGATGACCGACTACCAGGACCTGGCCGATCAGATCGCCGCGCTGCTGCGGCACATGCTGCCCAACGTGGTGCTGCCCTCGGTACTGGCCGCGCTGGACCTGGCCCCGGACCGCGGTGCGCGGGTGCACGCCGAGCTCGCGGCCGCACCGGCGGGCGGGGCGGTGGAGGGATCGGTGGGCGATCCCGGCGCTGCGGGCGGGCCGGCGGGCGGAGCGGCGGAGGTCCGGCCCGTCGGGGTGGGGTGACCGACCGGGCGGTCGGTTCTAGCGGAGCCTCAGGAAGCGGTGCAGCGAGGCCGTCATCGCGGTGACGAACGCCTCGCGCTGCGGCGGCGGGACGGCCTCCAGGGACAGGTAGGGGTTGAGGTCCTCCAGTTCCACCAGCAGGAGGTCGCCCGCCGTGGTGCGGCAGGCGTCCACCCGCTGGATGCCGTGGTCGAGGGTGTTCCACTCGATGAAGCGGCGGGCGAAGGCCAGGTCCTCGGGGGTGGGGCGGTAGGGGACCAGCTCCCACCGGCGGGCCGGGTCCGGGGCGTGGAGGGCGTACTGGAAAGCGTCGTCGACGAAGTAGAAGGAGACTTCGTGGTCGAAGTCGACCAGCGGCTGGAGCAGTCGGCCGTCCCAGTCCAGCCCGGGCAGGGCCGCGCGGTCGACGGGGGTGAGGCCGATCGAGTCGGCGCCGGTCCTCGGCTTGGCCAGGTAGCGGTCGACCTCCGGCAGCAGGCCGAGGTCCTCGGCGCGGTCGACGGTGGGGATGACCGGGAACCCGGCCGCCGTCAGGTCGAGCAGGTAGCCCTTGCCCGCCATGTCGCCGCGGCCGGTGAGCGGGTTGTAGACCCGGGTGCCGCACTCGGCGGCCCGTCGGCGGAACTCCTCGTACTCCCGGCGGTAGTGCAGGACGGGCCCGCTGTTGCGGACCACGACCGCGTCGAAGCCCGGCATCAGCGCGGCCGCGTCCTTCGGGTGGCACAGGGCCAGGTCGAAGTGCTCGCGCAGGCGTGCGGTCAACTGGACGTCCTCGTCGCCGTAGCGGCGGCCGCGCGCCGGGTAGGCGAGGTCGGTCACGAACAGGATCCTCGAACGCTCGGACACGCTGGCGTCCTCTCCGGTGGGCGGGCGGCCACTCTATGCGGCGAAGGGGCGGGGCGGGAGAGGAGAGGGGGAAGGGGGACGGCGGCCGGGGAAGGGGTGGTGCCCCTCCCCCGGCCGGTGCGTTCAGCGGCCGGGGCGGTCGGCCTTCTGCCGGAGGCGGGCCCGCGGGCGGGAGCCGGAGGCCGCGGTGCGGGGCGCGGCGGTGCGGGCCGGGCCGTCGGGCATGGTGAAGGCGAACAGGCCGGCGGCGACGGCGACCGCGGCCAGGACGTAGTAGCTGAGCTGGTAGGAGGCCAGCGGCGGTTGGGCGCGCCCGGCGCCGCTGGCGCCGAGAACCAGGACGGAGGTGACGACGGCCGGGGCGAGGGCGTTGCCGGTCTGCCGGACGACGGTGTTGAGGGTGGCGGCGTGGGCGATGTCGGCGCGGTCGACGGTGCTGAACGAGGCGATGGTGGTGGGGATGAAGACCGCGCCCATGGCGAGGCCGAGCAGGAACATGTAGCCGCGGAAGGTCCACAGGCTGGTGTCCGCGTCGGCGGTGGCGAACAGCAGCATCACGGCGGCGACGCCGAGCAGGCCGGTGCCGATGATCAGGCGCGGGCCGACCCGGTGGTAGACCGCGCCGACCACCTGCATGGTCACCAGGACGCCGAACGCCTCGGTGAAGGTGGTGCTGCCGCTGTCCAGCGCGGAGCCGCCGCGGGCCTCCTGGATGAAGATCGGCCCGAGGAACATCGCGCCCATCATCGGCACGTAGCCGACCAGGCTGATCAGGTTGGTGTCGCGGAACAGCCGGTCGCGGAACAGGCGCAGCCGCAGGACCGGTTCGGGCGTGCGCAGTTGCTGCCGGACGGCGGCGGCGAGCAGGGCGGCGCCGGCGGCGAGCGCGCCGATCACCTGGGGGCGGTCCCAGCCGAGGTCGGGGCCGGCGCAGACGCCGTACATCAGGGTGGCGGTGGCGGCGCCGCACAGCAGCAGGCCGGGCAGGTCGAGGCGGCCGGCGCTGTGGTCGCGGTGCTCGGCGAGGAAGAGGGCGCCGAACAGGACGGCGGCGGTGCCGAAGGGCACGTTGACGTAGAACACCCAGCGCCAGGACAGGCTGGTGATGAGCAGGCCGCCGAGCAGCGGGGCGATGGCGGGGGCGATCTGCTGCGGGATGACCATCAGCCGGGAGAGCCGGACCTGTTCGGCGTGGCTGAAGGTGCGGAAGAGCAGGGCCTGCGAGGTGGGCATGAGCAGGCCGGCGGCGAGTCCCTGCAGGGCGCGGGCGCCGACCAGGGCGGTGAGGTTCGGGGCGGCGCCGCACAGGCCGCTGGCGGCGGTGAAGGCGGCGAGGGAGAGCAGCAGCGTGCGGCGGCCGCCGTGGCGTTCGATCAGCCAGGCGGAGGCCGGGATCATCATGCCCAGGCAGACCGGGTAGATCACGACGACCCCGGTGAGGGCGGCCGGGGTCAGGTCGAACTGCCGGGCGATGCTGGGGAGGGCGACGGTGGTGATGGCGCCGTCGATGATGCAGATGAAGGTGGTCAGGACAGCCATGATGGGCACGACACGGCGCTGGCCCAGGCGGGTGCTCATAGAAGCTGAGCATACTCACTATGATGTTGCTCAGGAAACCTGCGGGACTGCGGAACCCGAGGTCTTCGGGGGCCGGCGGACCCGAAGCGGATGGAGAAGTCACGGCATGGCAGAGGAAGCGGCCGCGCGACAGCGGTTCGGCAGCAGCGACGTCCTGGTGGACGAACTGTTCGCCACCACCCACCGGTTGCGCGTCTTCGTGGACGGCAGGCTGCGCGAGCACGGCGCCTCGGTGGCCCGGCTGCGTACCCTGCGGGTACTGGCCCTGGCGGGCGAGCCGCTGCGCATGCGCGACCTCGCCGAGCACGTGGGCAACGCCCCCCGCACCACGACCACCATCGTCGACAGCCTGGAGCGCGACGGGCTGGTCGAGCGCGTCCGGCACCCCTCGGACCGGCGGGCGTTCCTGCTGACCCTCACCGAGGAGGGCGCGCGCTGCCACCGGGAGGCGGAGGAGCTGGACCGGGCCGCCCTCGCGGCGGCCACCGGCGCGCTGAGCGGCGCCGAGCGCGAGCAGTTGCGCGCCCTGCTCGGACGCATCCGCGCCGCGGTGGACACCGAGGGCGCCGCGGCGGACGGCGCCGGGGCCGCGGGCCCGGAGCGGGACGACGACTGAGCCCGGCCGCCCGACCACGCGTCGGACTGCCGGGGCGGAAGGGGTGGCCGGAGCGGAAGGGGTGGCCGGAGCAGCAGGGGCCGCCGGAGCAGCAGGGGTTGCCGGAGCAGCAGGGGTTGCCGGGCGCCGCTGCCTGGGCGTACCGCTGCCTGGGAGCGCCGCTCCCAGGACGGGCGCTCCGCTCCCCCCGCGCCGGGCGGGCGGCCATGCTCGGAGCGGGCCGGGAGGGACCGGCGGCGACGAGTGGGAGGAGCGCGTCCGATGAGGGAATCCGTGCTGGAGGTGCCCGGTGCGCGGCTGCGGCACTTCGTCCGCGGGACGGGGCCGGTGCTGGCGCTGGTCGCCGGGGGCCACGGGGACGCCGGGGTGACCGACGCGCTGGCCGCCCGGCTGGCCGACCGGTACACCGTGGTCACCTACGACCGCCGCGGGCTGTCGGGCAGCGCCGTGGACGAGCCGGGGCGGACGACGGTGGCGGTGCACGCCGAGGACGTGTCGCGGTTGCTGGCGGCGGTCACCGGGGAGCCCGCCCTGGTCTTCGGCAGCAGTCTCGGCGGGCTGGTCGCGCTGGAGTTCGCGCTCCGGCACCCCGGGCGGGCCCGCGCGGTGGTCGCGCACGAGCCGGCGGCCGTCCGGTTGCTGCCGGGGCCGGAGCGGGCCGTGGCGCTCCGGGACCTGTCGGGGGCCCGGGAGGCGTTCGAGGCGGCGGGCGTCGATGCCGCGCTGCGCAGGTTCGCGGAGTTCGCGGGCATCGATCCGACCGATCGCGAGCCCGACGCCCCGGTGCGGGCGCGGGGGCCGGAGCAGGTGCGCAACGCGGAGTTCCTGCTGCGGTACGACCTCGCGTCGCTCCGGGAGCACCGGCTCGACCTGGCCGCGCTGAAGGGTTCGGGCGTGCGGGTGGTGGCCGGGGTCGGCGAGAACTCGGGCCGCTTCTGGCCGCACCGGTGCGGCGAGTTGCTCGCCGCGGAGCTGGGCACCGGCTGCTCGGTCTTCCCCGGCGGGCACAACGGGTACGCCTTCCGTCCGCGGGCGACGGCGCGGCGGCTGCACGAGGTGCTCGGCACGCTGGGGAGCGGCACCGGGTGAGGGTGCGTCGGCTGAGGGGAGGTCAGTGGGCGGGGACGGCTCCGGAGGAGGGGGCGGGGAAGGGGTGGCGGAGGCCGTACGGCGGCGGTTTGATGACGAATTGATAATCAGAGGACTCGGGCGGCGGTCGGATGGTACTCATACGCGGTGATCATGCATACCTCCCGGTCGATCCGCCGGGTGCTCCCTGCCGCCGCCCTGGCGCTCCTGCTCGCCGCCTGCGGCAGCTCCCCCCACCAGAACAACGCCGCCCAGCCCACCGGCTCGGCGAGCCCCTCGGCCTCGCCGAGCCCGAGCCCGAAGCCCACCGGGGCCGACGACCCCGCGCTGAAGGGGTTCTACACCCAGCAGATCGCCTGGGCGCCGTGCGCGGACGACCCGGCGACCGACAAGGTCGACGAGTCCGCGCTCCAGTGCGGCCGCCTGAAGGTGCCGCTGGACTACGCCGCCCCGGCCGGGGAGGGCATCGAGGTCGCGCTCTCCCGCAAGCCCGCGACCGGCTCCGACCGGCTCGGCTCGCTGCTGCTCAACCCGGGCGGTCCGGGCGGCTCCGGCATCGAGCAGCTCCAGTACAGCGGCGACGCGTACAAGGACCTGAACGCCCGTTACGACCTGGTCGGCTTCGACCCGCGCGGGGTCGGCGCCAGCACCGCCGTGCACTGCCTGGACGACGCCGCGCACGACACCTGGGCGCTGTCCGACGACCGCGCGGACGACCGGGGCAAGGCGTACGCGGACGCCTGCGCGGCCAACTCCGGCAAGCTGCTCGCGCACGTCGGGACCGCGGACGCCGCCCGCGACCTGGACGTGCTGCGCGGCGCGCTGGGCGACCCGAAGCTCAACTACCTGGGCTTCTCCTACGGCACCTACCTGGGCGCCAGCTACGCCGAGCAGTTCCCCGACCGCACCGGCCGGCTCGTCCTGGACGGCGCCGTCGACCCCACCGCGGACCAGCTCGACCTGCTGGTGCAGCAGTTCGCGGGCTTCGAGAAGTCGCTGAAGGCCTTCGCCGCGGACTGCGCCAAGCAGTCCCAGTGCAGCCTCGGCAAGGACCCGGACAAGGCCGCGCAGAAGCTCGCCTCCTTCCTGGACGGCCTGCGCGAGCACCCGCTGAAGGTCGGCAAGGACCGCGAGCTGACCGAGACCGCGGGCTGGACCGGCACGCTGAGCATGCTCTACGGCAACCAGCAGTCCTGGACGTACCTGCGCAACGCGATCGACTGGGCGATCCTCCGCGACAAGGGCGACTACCTGCTCAACATGGCGGACGGGTACAACGGCCGCGACGACAAGGGCCACTACAGCAACATGTTCGACGCCTACACCGCGATCCACTGCGACGACCCGGGCGCGGAGACCCCCGGCGCCGACCGGCTGCAGGCCGCGCTGGCCGAGGCCCACAAGCAGGCCCCGCTGGTGAGCGCGCACTTCACCGAGGCGAACCTCTTCGACCCGGACTGCCGCTCCTGGCCGTACCGCTCGACCGAGCAGCCGCACGTCGTCAAGGCCACCGGCAGCGCGCCGATCCTGGTGGTCGGCTCGACCGGCGACCCGGCCACCCCGTACGCCTGGTCGGAGAAGCTGGCCTCCGGCTTCGCCAACGCCACCCTGCTGACCCGGGACGGCGACGGCCACACCGCGTACAACAAGAGCACCTGCATCAAGGACGCCGTGAACGGCTTCCTGGTCAACGGCGTCATGCCGGCCGCGGGCACCCACTGCCCGACCTCCTGACGCTCCGTCACCGCCCGGTGCGGTCGGGCCCCGCCGGGACGGCTTCCCGGCGGGGCCCGACCGCCGTCGGGGCCGGGGGTGTTCAGCGCAGGCGGGTGAGCAGGATCCGGCCGCCTTCGTAGACGCCGCCGTCGATGGCGACGACCCGGCCCCCGGCGTAGCGCAGGGCTTCCCGGACGTGCTGCGGGGGGATGCCGAAGTGCTTGGTGAGGGTGCTGTGGCCGTGCACCAGGACGGTGCCGCCGAGGGTGCCGAGGACCCGGGCGACGGGGTCGTGGGGGTGGCCGGTCCGGGCGCCGCGGAAGGCGCCGCGGGAGCTCATCAGGCGGCTGAACTCCAGCCAGGCTTCCGGGCGTTCGTCGGTGAGCGCGCGGGCGGCGGCGGCGTTGACGGCGGCGACGCTGGCTCCGAGTTCGAGGTACTGGGTGGTGTCGGAGTGGACCAGCAGGTGGTCCTCGACCAGGGCGGCGGCGGGCAGCGCGGCGAGCCAGGCGAGGTGGGAGGGGGTCAGCCGGCGCAGGTCGTCCTCCTGGCCGCCGAAGCGGGACCAGCCGCCGTGGAACCCGCCGGGCTGGTCCCAGCCGGGGACGGGGGCGGTGCCGAAGCGGTGGGCGGCGAGCAGCTGCACCTCGTGGTTGCCGAGCAGGGCGCCGACCCGGCCGCCGGCGTCGCGGGCCTGGGCGGCGAGGCGGCGGATGTCCTCGATGACGCCGATGCCGTCGGGGCCGCGGTCGACGTAGTCGCCGAGCATCCAGAGCCGGGCCCGGCCGCCGCACCAGTGGCCGTCGGCGTCGGCCAGAGCGGCGCCCCGCAGTGCGTCCAGGAACTCCGCGCGGTGGCCGTGGACGTCGGCCGCCGCGTACAGCGGGGCGGGTGAAGGGGGCACGGCGGGACGCTATCAGGGTGCGGGTGGGACAAGTGGTGTGGACGGGACCGGTGTTCCGGTACGGTACGTCAGCCGCACGGCTCTTTATGCATACCTTATGTCCATACTTGGGGTTTCCGTGAACATCGATTTCAGCCTCGACCCGACGTTCTCCTGGTACGTCGTCCTGCTTCTGATCAGCGGTCTGCTGACCCTCATCGTCGGCCTGGTGCCCGCCTCCGGGCTGAGCGTCGGCTGGCGGGTCCTCACCGTGATCGCCGGTCTCGCCTTCTTCGGCTACGGCGTCTACCTCGCCTTCTTCTTCGAGGGCGAGCGCTACACCATCATCTTCAAGGCGTTCATCGTGCCGATCGCACTGCTCGTCAACTTCTTCCGCTCGCTGAGCAACCGCAAGAAGGGCGGCGCGCCCGTGCCGCCGCAGGCCGGTTACCCGGTGCCGCCGCAGGCCGGCTACCCGGTCCCGCCGCAGGCCGGTTACCCGGTGCCGCAGCAGCCCGGCGCCCCGGTCCCGCCCCAGGCCGGCTACCCGGTCCCGCAGCAGCCCGGCGCCCCCGTGCCGCCGGCCGCCGCGCCCGCGGCCCCGCAGACCGCCGGCGAGCCGAGCGCCTGACGGGCCGTTCCCCGGGCCGACCGGGGCTGTTGACGGGCTTTACGTGTTCATGGATAGTCTCACGCGCGGGAGCGCCCCGCGGGTGGGAAGGGGTGGCGGAATGGGAGTCGACGGGCTGACGGCGTCCGGTGCGCGGGAGGCGCGGGTGGATCCGCGGCTGAGCGACCGGGTCGTCGAGGCGCTGCTGCTGGTCGGCCTGCCCGTCGCGCACGGCGGGCACGGGCCCGGCGTCCACCTGCTCCCCACCGGAGCCGACGCCGCCGCGGGCGGCTCCGACCCGGAGCGGTGGCCGCTCACCCTGCGCTGGCTGTGCTCCGCCCGGCTGGAGGACGCCGCGGCGGCGGGGGGTGACGGTCCGTGGCCCCGGACCCGGCAGGTGGTGGTGGACAGCCTGGAGACGGCGCTCGCCGAACTCCTGCCGTCCCTCGGCCTGCGCGCCACTCGGGCCACCTCGAACGGACCCACCCTGGTCGGTCCCGAAGCGGACCCGGGAGCCGGGGAAGCAGACGCGCCCGGTGCGCCCGGTGCGTCCGGTGCGTCCGGGAGCGTCGTGGCCCCCACCGGAGCAGCGACGCTCCCGGCGGACGCCGTCGCGGCCGTCCGCCGCAGCGCCGCCCTGGCGGGACTGCCGCTGGCCCTGGGTCCCCGGGCGGCCGGGGTCGCGCTGGCGGTCTGCGCGCCCCTCCGGGCGGAGGCGGCGGCAGAAGCGGCGGCGGACGCGGAGACCGGGGCGGCGGCGGATCCGGTCGTCGACGTCGCCTGGCGCTCCTCGCCGCAGCTGCCCGGCAGCCCGCCCGTGGCCACGGCCGTCCGGGAGGCGATGCACCACGCGGTGGGCACCGCCCTGACCGCCTGCGGGCTGCGCACCTCCTGGCACCGGCCGCCGGACGGCCCCCCGCACCTGCACGCGGCCGACACCCGGGCGTGAACGTGGTCCGGACCCCGATCGCGGGTCCGGACCGAGTACGTTCCCGGGCACGGACCGGGGCGCGGCCGGGCGGAGGAGTGCTCCGCCCGGCCCGGGCCCGGTGTGGTGGCGGCTACCCGTTGGTGAGGGTGAAGGTGGTGCCGGGCTGGCGGACGATGTCGCCGGTGGCGGAGTTGCCGACCTGCACGTTAGTGAGGACGGCGCTGCCGCGGGCGCCGGACATCGCCAGGATGCCCGCGCCGTTGTTCGACTTGTCGATCCGCACGTTGCTGATCCTGACGTCGGGGATCGTCCCGCCGCCGGTCTTGAACTGGATGCCGTCGTAGGTGCTGTCGTGGATCTCGGTGTCGCGGATGACGACGCCGGGGATGTCGAGGTTGGCGGCGAACAGGGTGAGCGCGCCGAACTGCTGGGCCTCGTTCCAGAACGCGCCGCCGCTGCGGTGGATCTCGTTGTTGGCGATCAGGGTCTGTCCGGAGAAGGGCAGCGGGTCGTGGTCGGTGGCGAGCATGATGCCGGGGTAGTTGGCGGTGTCGTAGACCAGGTTGTTCTCGATCCGGTTGCCGTAGCCGCCGTAGACCGCGATGCCGGTGGCGCGCCACGGGAGCCGGACGGTGTTGTTGACGAAGGCGTTGTCGTGGCCGACGTCGACCGAGGTGTTCTTGACGTACTTGTTGGCCCAGACGGCCATCGAGTCGTCACCGGTGGTGCGGAAGGTGGAGTTGAACACCGTGGAGTTGCGGGTGCCGTCGGCGAAGTTGATGCCGTCGGCGTAGGTGTCGCGGATCCGCATGCCGCTGAACTGGAGTCCGTCGGCGGGGTTCCACAGGTCGGGGATGTTGTCGTAGTCGCGGCCGACCCAGACGGCGACGTTGGCGTGCTCGATCCAGACGTTCTCGATCTTCGTGTTCTTGCCGAACCGGCCGTTCAGGCCGACGCCGCCCTCGGAGCCGTCGGAGGCGCCGCGGATCCGGCCGGAGCCGAAGATCGCGAGGTCGGAGATCTTGGTGTTGTCGTCGATGTCGAAGCCGAAGTTGCCCTCGTGCGGGTGGTTGATGCCGCCGACGACGTTCTGCGGTTCGGTGAGCGTGTAGAACTGCGAGTACCACATGCCCGCGCCGCGGATGGTGACGTCGCGGATGCCGACCTGGTTGTAGGTGCCGCGGTGCAGCGGGTCGACGGTGAGGATCTTCTGCTCCTGGCGCCACTGGCCCGACGGGATCCACACGCAGGAGATGCTGCCGTTCTGGTTGGCCGTCACGGCGGCCTGGATCGCGGCGGTGTCGTCCTTGCCGTCGTCCGCGACGGCGCCGTAGTCGGTGATCGATGTGCACTCGGCCGGCTTGGCCTTGGGCGGGGCGACCTGCTCCAGGTCGATCAGGTCGATGGTGTAGGAGGAGGCGGTGTCGCCGCCGTCGCGCTGCAGGCGCAGCTTGGTGCCGGCGGGGTAGCTCTTGGGCAGCAGGGCGTGGGTCTCGTCGAAGAGCCGGCGGGCGTCGGCCTGCGGGGTCTGGGTGAGGCCCTCGGGCTGGTCGGTGTTGCCGTACAGCCAGCTGTACTTGGAGGTGAGGTTCAGCTTCTGCACGAACACGTTGTCGGCGTAGAGGCTGAGGGTGGCGTCGGTGCCGCCGCCGCCGGGGGCGTCGGGGATGGAGTTGCGCACCACGATGGAGTTGGTGGGGACGGTGGAGGTGATCTCGACGTACTGGCCGGTGGCGGTGAGTCTGACGGACTTCCGGTTGGAGGACTCGGAGGCGTAGTTGGTGTGGCCGAAGGTGCGGGTGGCGTCGGCCTGGAGCAGTTCGCCCTGGTAGTTGCCGTCCTCGGCCTCGTAGGAGGTGAAGGGGGCGGCGGCGCCGCGGCCGACCACGAGGGAGCGGCTGTAGGTGTTGTTGCCCTCGTTGGTCTCCTTGGCCGTGTTGGTGGCGTCAGCGGTGGCGGTGACGGTGGCGCCGCCGGCGACGGCGGTCCAGGTGCCGGTGACGGGCAGGTTGAGGGTCTGTCCGGCGGCGAGGGCGGGGGTGGCGGTGTCGAGGGTGGCGGTGCCGACGGTGAGCCGGGTGACCGTGGCGGGGGCCGGGTCGATGCCGCGGTTGTGGAGCTTGACGGTGAAGGAGGTGACCGCGCCGGCGGCGGGGCTGGTGGGGTTGGGGGTGGCGTCGAGGACTTCGAGGTCGGGGCCGGGGGCCTGGCGGACGGTGATCGGGGTGCCCGCGGTGAGCAGGTTGTTGTCCTCGTTGCGTTCGCGGACGGTGTTCTTGGGGTCGACCCGGGCGGCGGGCAGGTAGCTGCCCTGCGGGCGGGTGCCGATCTCCTTGCTGACGGTGGCGGACTCGCCGGCGGCCAGTGCGGGGACGGCGGCGCTGTCGGCGAGCGCGCCGCCGAGCAGCAGGTCGACGCTGCTGGCGGGGGCGGGCAGGTTGCCGGTGTTCTTGACGGTGGCGCGCAGGGTGATCGCGGTGGCCTCGTCGGGGTCGGCCGGGGACCAGGCCACGTCGGTGACGGTGAGGTCGGGGTTGGGCGCGGGGGTGCCGATGGCCTGGAGTTCGGCGACCTGTCCGGCGGGGGCGCCGGTGTTGGAGGCGAACTTCAGTTGGAGGTCGGCGACCCGGCCGGTGACCGGGACGGTGACGCTGTTGCCGCCACCGACGGGGTCGAAGCGGTAGTCGGCGGCGGCCTTGAGGCTGGTGTAGTCGGTGGCTCCGGCGGCCCGGCCGAGCAGTTGGATGTTCTGGGTGCGGGCGGCCCACGCCTGGTCGGGGTTGAGCTTGACGACGACGCTCTGCAGGTCGGCGTCGGTGCCCAGGTGGACGGTCAGGGTGTTGGGAACGCCCGCGCTGCCCTCCCAGTAGGTGGCCAGGCTGCCGTCGTTGGCGTTGGCCGGGGCGAAGGTCCACGCCTGCCCGGACGCCTCGATCGGCTTGCCCGCGGCGAGGTTGCTGCCGCCGGTGCCGCCGCCGGTGCCGGTGCGGGTGACGGGGGCGCTGGGGTCGGACCGGTTGCCCGCGGCGTCCTTGGCCCGCACGGTGTACGTGACGGTGGCGGTGGCGGGCTGGGTGTCCGTCCAGGTGCGGACGGTGGCGGCGGTGGACGCCTTCAACTGGCCGTCGGCGTAGACGTCGTAACCGGTGACGGCGGTGTTGTCGGTGGCCGCGTCCCAGGTCAGCTTGATCTGTCCGGCGGCGGGCTCGGTGTAGGCGAGGTTGCCGGGTGCGCTGGGCTTGACGGTGTCGCCGGGGTCCTCGCCGGTGCGGGTGACGGGGGCGCTGGGGTTGGACCGGTTGCCCGCGGCGTCCTTGGCCCGCACGGTGTAGGTGACGGTGGCGGTGGCCGGGCGGGTGTCCGTCCAGGTCAGTGTGGTGCCGTCCACCGAGGCCGCCAACTGGCCGTCGGCGTAGACCTCGTAGCCGGTGACGGCGGTGTTGTCGGTGGCCGCGCTCCAGGTCAGCTTGATCTTGCCGGGTTCGGGCTGGGTGTACGCCAGGTTGGTCGGCGCGCTGGGGGCCTGGGTGTCGCCGGAGGTGGGGCCGTACGCCTCGAACTCGGCCAACTGGGCTGCGGGCCAGGCGGAGTTGGCGGTGAACACCAGCCGCAGGTAGCGGGTGGTGCCGGCGGGCAGCGAGACGGTGACCTGGTTCCCGGCGGCCGGGTCGAAGCTGTAGGGGGCGGGGGCGAGCAGGTCGGTGAAGGTGCTGCCGTCGGTGGAGCCCTGCACCTTGAAGGTCTCGGTGCGCTGTTCCCAGCCGGGCGGGAGCTTCAGCACCAGCCGGTCGACCTTGGCGGCGGAGCCCAGGTCGCCCTGGATCCACTGCGGGAAGGCGTTGTTGGCGCTCTCCCAGTAGCTGGTGGGGTTGCCGTCGCCGGCGTTGCCCGCCGCGTAGTTCTGCGAGCTGCTGCCGGCGGTGAGGGTGCGTCCGGCGAGCAGGTTGGCGGCGGCGGCGCTGGTGCCGTGGACCTCGAACTCGGAGATCTGGGCGGCCTGCCAGCCGCTGTTGGCGGAGACCTGGACGCGCACCCAGCGGGCGGTGGCGGCGGGGAAGTCGATCCGGACGGTGTTGCCGCTCGCCGGGTCGAAGGCGTACCCGGTCGAGGCGGCCAGCGGGACGAAGGTGCTGCCGTCGGTGGAGCCGAGGACGGTGAGCGTCTCGCTGCGGGCGCCCCAGCCGGCGGGCAGTTTCAGCACCACCTGGTCGACCTGGGCGGCGGCGCCGAGGTCGACCTGGACCCACTGCGGGAGGGCGGCGCTGCCGCTCTCCCAGTAGCTGGCCTGGTTGCCGTCGTTCACGTTCGCGGCCGTGTACTGGCCGTTGGTGCTGCTCGCGGTGACGACCTTGCCGGCCGCGAGGTCGGGGCCGCCCGCGGCGCGGGCCGGGAGCACCGGGCCGGCCAGCAGGAGCATGCCCGCCAGGGCTGACGTGGCCGTCAGGCGTGGCAGGGGGAGCTTGGATCTCATGGCGTCCTCTGTCTCGGAATGAGTGGGGCGAGAAGAGTCGAAAAACCAACAGACATCTGTTCGTTTTTTGCGTGAGGGCACTCAAGAGTTACAGAGGGGTGATGAGGGTGTCAACGGACCGCAAAGAAGGTGCGCATGCGGAACGCCCGGGGCCGCCCGCCCCGGTGGGTACGGGCGGCCCCGGGCGCCGGCCTGCGGATCGAGCCCGCGCCCGGGCCGTCGCGGCAGGTCAGGCCGGGAAGCCCCCGGCGTCAGGCTGGGAATCCTCCGGCCGCTGGCGCGGCCGTGGCCCGCGCGAGGTCGGCCACGGCGCCACGGCGGCGAAGCACGGCGGACGGCGCCGCGGCGCGGCTCCCCGCCAGGGCGATGGCGTCCCGGACGGTGCCCGCCCGGACCGCGAAGACCTGCACGCCGCCCAGGGGAGCCGACCCGGCGGGGACGGCCGGCCGAGTGGGAACGGTCACCAGCCAGACCGGGAGCGGCACGGATCCGGACACCGCCCCGCCCGGCCGCACGGCGGACGACGGGAACGGCCGGAGCCGGGAGGCGGGGGCGGAAGCGAGGGCCATGGGGAATCCGTTCGGCTACGACTGAGCGACCTGCCCTCCCACGGTAGGCAGAGTGGAGCAACAAGTACAGCGATCACTGCAAGATTTCTACTGCCCGCCTGTCCCGACCCGGGCCTGGTCGTAGCGGATCCGAGCAGTTCAGCAGGGGCGAGCCGGGCCGATTACCGCCATGGCGGCGGTCACTATCACCGGGAAGGCCCCTCCGCCGAGCGCCCGGATCACAGTGTCGGCACGGGTTCTTGCGTCAGTTCGCAAGAATCCTGTCAAGTTCTTGCGGAGGCGTCTGCCGTGGCTTCTCAGTACCCGCTCAGCCGGGACTCATCGCGGGCCAAGACGGGCGGCGGAGCATCGTCCGCATGACAGCACCACCCGAATCACGGACCTCCTCCCGCAGGCAGGAGCGTCACACCAGGCGGACCCGGCGGATCAGGCGGGCGGCGGTCGTGGCGGTGGTGCTCTCGGCGCTGGGCTCGTGGCTGGTGGTCTCCCGTTCGACGACCGGCGCCCCGGCGGGCGCGGTGGCCTCCGCGGCGGTCACGGCGGGCGGCGGGGCCGCGGACGGCGCGACGGCGGAAGGCACCCCGGGCGGTGCGACGGACAGCGCTACGGAGGGCGCCGCCGCGACGGACGCGGACACCGCGCTCGCCGCGGCGGTCGGCGCCCTCGACGGGCACTTCGCCGTCACGGTGGCCGATCCCGACGCGGGGACGTCCGCGGCCTGGGGCGACGACTCCTTCGTCACCGCCTCGATCGTCAAGGTCGACATCCTGGCCGCGCTGCTGCTGCGGAACGACGGCGTGCTGACCGGCGACCAGAAGGCCGCGGCCGCGCTGATGATCGAGCGGAGCGACAACGCCGCGGCCACCACGCTGTTCGAGGCGGTGGGCGGCGCGCCGGGGCTGGACGCGGCCAACGCGGTCTTCGGGCTGACCGGGACCACCGCCGGGACGGACGGCTTCTGGGGTCTGACCGAGACCACCGCGGCCGACCAGGAGCAGTTGCTGCGGGTGGTGTTCACCGAGGACTCGCCGCTGGGCTCCGCCTCCCGCGCCTACCTGGCGAAGCTGATGGGCCTGGTCGCGGACGACCAGGACTGGGGCGTCTCCGCGGCGGACCAGGGCGGTGCGGTGAAGCTGAAGAACGGCTGGCTGTCCCGGGACAGCACCGGGCTGTGGGTGGTCAACAGCATCGGCCTGGTCGAGTACGGCGGCCGGAGCCTGCTGGTGTCGGTGCTGAGCGACGGTTCGGCGAGCGAGGAGGCGGGCATCGCGCTGGTCGAGTCCGTGGCCTCGGCGGCGGTGTCGTCCTTCGCGGACGCCGCCCGGGAGTAGGGCGGGGTCGTCCCGCTCAGGGCGCCGCGGCCGCGCGGGCGACCACCCGCAGGTAGCGTTCGATCGCCAGGTGCTGGAGGAGGAGCGCGACGGGGCGGCCGAGCCGGGCGTACCAGGCGGCGAGCCGGGAGAAGGCGACGACCTCGAACCACACCTCGCCGTCCGCGTCCATGCTCACCGTGAAGGACTCCTCGCCGCACTCGGGGTGCCCGGGCAGGGTGCCGTAGGCGAAGCCGATCCGGTCGGGGGTCTCGACGGCCCAGACCACCCGGCAGGGGATGACCAGCCGGGGCAGGCGCAGCCCGGGCAGGCCGATCCGGAGCAGGACGGTGGTCCCGGGGGCGGTGCGGGCCGCTGCCGGGTGGACGGCGAAGCCCGAGCCGAGCTGCGCGCCCCAGCCGAGGACGTACCCGCCCGCGCGCTCCAGGACGGCCCGGCCGTGGCCGAGGTGGACGCGTCGGCGCAGCCAGGAGTAGCCGGGCGGCAGGGCGGCGGCCGCGGTGGCGCCGACCTCGGGGTAGCTGGGCGCGGCGGCGCTGGCGGCGAGGTGGCGTTGGCGCGGGTCCTTCGGGGGCATCCGCCAGTTGTACGACGGTCGGGGGCCGGCGGCCAAGCCCGGCGGCCGGGGCCGGGGCGTTGCGCCTGGTCGGGGCGGTGGGGTGTGGCGCGCCTCACCGCCCCCCTCCGGCCGGAGGGGGGCGGGACGGGGCCGGGGTCAGCTCTGGACGGAGGCCCAGAACTCCTCGAAGGAGAGCTTGCCGTCGCCGTTGGCGTCCTTGGCGTTGATGATCGCCTGGGCGACCGTCTCGGTGACGTGGTAGTCGCCGAGCTGGGCCATGACCGTCTTGTACTCGCGCGCGGTGACCCGCCCGTCGCCGTCGACGTCCAGGCGTGCGAATGCCGTCCGTGCCGCTTCGATGTCCGCCACCGGACCCACCCCTCTTCTTGCTGTAGCACCGGTACTTGACGCCGTGTGTGCGGCGCGCGGGCCACAATAGCCGCAGTTCCGGACGCGCCGACAGGCCGGTCCCGGTCGGGCGGGGTCCGGCGCCGTCGGCGCGGTCGCGGGAGCACCGGCATACGGGGGGCACCGACGTGCGGGCGGCACCGACGTGCGGGCGGCACCGGCGTGCGGGCGGCTCCGCGCTCCCCCGGCGCGCGGTGGTCCGTGCGGCGTGCGACCGCGCGCTGCCGTAGCGCGGGCCGCAGTGGAAAGGATCACCCCCGCAGGTCGCGAGCGGTTCCAGGGAAGGGCACGGCCATGGCGAGCGAGTTCCAGCGGTACAAGTTGACCGGCATGTTCCACGCGTTCGACGCGGACGGGAACGGCTACCTCGATCAGGAGGACTTCCGGGCGCTGGCGGACCGCTGGGGGCGGCTGCCCCGGGTGGCGGCGGATCCGGAGCTGGCGGCCCGGGTGGAGCGGGTGATGCTCGGCTGGTGGGACGCGCTGTACGAGGCGGCGGACACCAACGGCGACGGGCTGGTGGACATGGACGAGATCCTGGCCATGGTGGACCGGCTGCCGGAGATGCGGGAGGCGGTGACCACGACGGCGGACACCATCTTCGAGGCGATCGACGAGAACGGCGACGGCCGGATCTCCCGGGAGGAGCACCGCCGCCTGGTGGAGGTGTGGAACGGGCGGCCGACCGACACCACCGGCGTGTTCGAGCTGGTCGACCTGGACGGCGACGGCTTCCTCTCCCGGGCGGAGTTCACCGAGCTGTGGGCGCAGTTCTGGATCAGCGCGGATCCGGCGGACCCGGGCAACCACCTGTGCGGGGCGCTGGCCCCGGCGGCGGGCGCCGCCGGGGCGTGACGCGCCCGCTCAGCGCTTGGAGATCCGGACGTCGCGGATGTCGACGGGCAGCGTCGGGAAGCCGTCGCCGGGGCCGTTCTGGTCGTCCTCGCCGCCGGCGGCGATCTTCTGCAGCACGTCGAGTCCGGCGGTGACCCGGCCGAAGGGGGTGTAGGCCGGGGAGAGCTTGGTGTCCTTCCAGACGATGAAGAACTGGCTGCCGTTGGTGTCCGGCCCGGCGTTGGCCATCGCGACGGTGCCGGCGGGGTAGGTGGCGCCGGTCAGGTTCTCGTCGGGGAAGGAGTAGCCGGGGCCGCCGCTGCCGGTGCCGGTCGGGTCGCCGCACTGCAGGACGTAGAGCCGCTGGGTGGTGAGGCGGTGGCAGTGGGTGCGGTCGAAGTAGTCGCGTTCGGCGAGGAAGCGGAACGAGTAGGTGGTGCAGGGGGCCTGGTCGGTGAGCGCCCGGAAGGTGATCGCGCCCTGGCTGGTGCGGAGGGTGGCGCTGTAGGGCCTGGCGGCCCGCTCGGCGTCGAAGACCGGGATGCCCTTGAAGTTGTCGGCGGGCACGGCCGCGGTGTAGGTGCACCCGGCGGCCGTGCTCCCGGTCGCGCCTCCGGCCGTGGGGGCCGCGGACGCCGGGCCGGCGGTGGTGGACAGGGCGAGCGACACCATGGCCAGGACGGTCGGTCCGGCAGCCCAGGTCGTGCGCTTCATTCGACGGCCTCCGCGAGTGGTGGGGGTTCGAGCAGTGGACGGAATTGGCAGGGACCTGCCCGTGCTGCCCGTCCCTCGAACCTCCCCGTACCCTCGCCCCGCCCTTCCCGCCGACCCGCCGGAGCCCGCCGGACCCTCGCCGCTCCCCCGTCCCCGCACGTCAGGCGCCCGCCCCGCAGGTCTCCCCTCGGCAACGGTTCGCCCAAGATCCTTCTCGACCGTCCGTTCGATGTGACACCATCGTCCGCTATCCGGTGCACGCGGCACCGGAGGGCATCGGGGGAACGGGAGAAGGACAGCGATGACCGGCTTCGTCGTGCGCCGGCTGCGCGGGCGGCTGCCGCTGGCCGCGGCCGCGCTGCTGACCGTGCTGATCACCACCTCGGTGCTGACCGCGCTGGTGGCCTTCGACCGCGGAGCGGCGGAGGCCGGACTGCGGCGCGCGCTGCAGGGCGCGGGCGCGGCCCGGGCGACCGTGCTGGTGGGCGGCGACCGCCCGGCGGCCGACCGCTCCCGGGACGACGCGGCGGTCGCCGACTACGCCCGCGGGCTGTTCGGCCCGCTGCCGGTCGACGTGGAGAGCGTGGCCCGCAGCCGCTCCTACGGCCTGCCGGGGGCCGCCGACCGGCCCGACCTGACGGTGCTGGCCGCCCTCGACCGCGACCGCGCCTCGCTGCTCTCCGGCAGCTGGCCAATCGGCGGCACGCCCCTCGTCCAGGCCGCCGTCCCGCAGAACGCGCTGGCGGGCCTGGGCCTGGACGCGGCGGCGCTGCCCGCCCGGCTGGAACTGACCGACCGCTTCACCGGCGCGCCGCTGGCGGTGGAGGTGACCGGCGTCTACCGGGCCGCCGACCCGTCCGATCCGTACTGGCGCACCGACCCGGCGGCGGGGCGCGGCGTGCAGGTGCTGGCGTACACCACGTACGGGCCGCTGCTGGTGGACGACGCGGTGTTCACCTCGGGCGCGGTGGCGCAGGCGAGCCGCAGCTGGCTGCTGCGGGCGGACTTCGCGGGGCTCACCCCGGGCGCGGCGGCGGCGCTGCGCGAGCGGGTCGCCCCGGCGGGGGCGGCGCTGGAGCGGGACGCGGCGCTGACCGCGGGCACCGAACTGGACGTGCTGCTGGGCGAGTTGGAGTCGGGTGCGCAGGTGGCGCGTTCGACGCTGCTGGTGGGCGCGCTGCAGTTGGCGGTGCTGGCGGGCGCGGCGCTGCTGCTGGTGGTGCACCTGCTGGCGGACCGGCAGGAGGCGGAGAACCGGCTGCTGCTCTCGCGCGGCGCCTCGCGCGGGCGGGTGGGCGCGTTCGCGGCGGGCGAGGCGGTGCTGCTGGCGGTGCCGGCGGCGCTGCTCGCGCCGCTGCTGACGCCGTGGCTGGTGCGGCTGCTGGCGGCGACCGGTCCGCTGGCGGACGCGGGGCCGGACGGCGCGCTGCCGTGGCTGGTGTGGCCGGTGGCGGTGGCCTGCGCGCTGGGGTGCGTGCTGCTGACGGCGCTGCCGCCACTGGCCCGTTCGGCGGGTGCGGCGGTGCTGCGCCGGGCCGGGCGGCGGCAGGCCCGGGTGTCCTCGGTGCTGCGTTCGGGCGCGGACGTGGCGCTGCTGGCGCTGGCGGTGGTGGCGTACCGGCAGCTGGCGCGGTACTCGGGGGTCTCGCACGGGGTGGATCCGCTGCTGGTGGTGGCGCCGACGCTGGCGCTGTGCGCGGGCACGGTGCTGGTGCTGCGGCTGCTGCCGCCGGTGTCGCGGCTGGGCGAGCGGTGGGCGGCGCGGACGACGGGGCTGGGGTCGGCGCTGGCGGGCTGGCAGTTGGCGCGCCGTCCGGGCCGGGCGGCGGGGCCGGTGCTGCTGCTGGTGCTGGCGGTGTCGGTGGGGATGCTGGCGATCGGCCAGCGGGCGTCCTGGTCCGGGTCGCAGCACGACCGGGCGGCGTTCGCGACGGCGGGCGGTCTGCGGATCACCGCCTCCTCGCTCCCGGCGGCCGGGCAGGGCGGCGTTTACGCGGCGCTGCCGGGCGGGGAGCGGATCGTGCCGGTGGCCCGGCGGGAGGTGCCGCTGCCGCGGGGCGCGGCGGCGACGGTGCTGCTGCTGGACGCGGGGCGGGCCGCCGCGCACCTGCCGGTGCGGGCCGACCTGTTCGGCGGGCGGGACGCGCGGCAGGTGTTCGGCCCGCTGGCCTCCACCGCGCGGGGCGGCGTGCCGCTGCCGGAGCGGGTGGAGCTGGACGTCACGGCGCAGGGGTCGCCCGCGCTGTCGCTGCTGGTGCGCGACCGCTTCGGACTGACCTACCCGGTGGCGGTGCCGGCGCTGACCGGCGGCGCGCAGCACGTGGGCGTGGACCTGGCGGCGGACGGTCCGAACGGGCGCCTGGCGGGCCCGCTGACCCTGGTCGGTCTGGCGCTGGAGGTGCCGGGGTCGGCCGGGCGGCTGAGCGTGGACCGCCTCTCGGCGGCGGCCGCGCCCACCGCCGACTGGTCGCTGGGCGGCTCGGGTGCCGCGGGTGCCGCAGGCCGTCCCGGGGCTTCCGGCGGTTCCGGCGGTTCCGGCGCGACGGTCACCACCGGCGCCGGCCGGCTGCCCTCGGTGTCCTGGCCGGCGGCCTCCGGCGGGGCCCGGCACCTCGTGCTGGCCCCCGCCGACCTGCCCGCCGCGCCGGAGCTGTCCGCGGTGGCCACCGAGTCGTACCTGGCGGCGGTGGGCGCGAAGGTCGGCCAGCAGGTCCCGGTGCCGTTCGGCACGGTGACCCTGCGGGCGCGGGTGACGGCGGCGGTGGCGGCGCTGCCCGCGACCGAGGGGCCGGGCGTCGCCCTGGACCTGGCGGCCGTCGACCGCGACCTGGACGCGCGCGGGGAGCCCGCCGCGGCCCCGTCCGAGTGGTGGCTGCCCGCCGCCGGGCCGGGGGACGACGCCCCGCGCCGGGCCGCCGCCGAGTTGCGCGCCGCGCCGTTCGCGCAGCACGCGCTGGAGCAGGACGCGCTGGCGGCGGAGCTGCGCGGCGATCCGCTGGGCGCGGCCCCGCAGTCGGCGCTGGCCGCGCTGGCGGTGGCGGCGGTGGTGCTGGCGGCGATCGGCTGCGCGGCGTCGGCGGCGGGTGCGGCGGCGGAGCGGGCCCGGGAGTTCGCGGTGCTGGCGGCGCTGGGCGCGCCGCGGCGGCGGCTGCTGCGGACGGTGGCGGCGGAGCAGGGCGTGCTGGCGGTGCTGGGCGTGGGCACCGGTCTGCTACTGGGCACCGCGCTGGTGCACCTGGTGGTGCCGCTGGTGGTGCTGACTCCGGCGGCGGCCCGGCCGCTGCCGGCGGTGCTGGTGCGGCTGCCGCTGGGGCAGGTGGCGGCGTTGGGGGTGGTGACGGCGGCGGCGCTGCTGCTGCCGGCCCTGCTGGTGGGGCGGCGCGGGCGCGACCTGGGTGCCCGGCTGCGCGGCGTGGAGGAGCCGTGAGCGTGCCGTCCCCGTCGAAGCGTTCCACCGTCCGACCCGTCCGACCCGTCCGTCCTGGAGGAGATGTGAGCACCCCGCCCGCCGTGGCGCCGTGGGTCCGCACCCGGCTGCGCGCGGCCCGGGCGTCGGCGTGGCTGACGGCGGCGCTGGTGCTGGTGGCGGTCTTCCTGGCGGCGGCGCTGCCGCGGGCGCTGGACCGCGGTGCGGACGGTGCGCTGCGCGAGCAGTTGCGGGCGGCCGGCCGGGACGGCGCGGTGGTGACGGCGACCTCGCTGCGGTTGGGCGCGCAGGGCGGCGGTTCCCCGGCCCGGCAGTTGGACGTGCTGGCGCAGGAGACGGTGCGCCGGCTGTCGGGGCCGCTGCGGCCGACCGGGCTGGGGGCGGTGTACGGCTCGACCACGCTGGCGGACCGTTCGCTGCCGGGTCCGGAGCTGCCGCGTCCGAACGGCATGGCGCCGGTGCTGGGTCTGGCGTACCTGCACGGGGTGGACGACCGTTCGGCGCTGACGGCGGGCCGCTGGCCGGCCGCGACGGACGGCGCGGACTTCGAGGTGGCGCTGTCGGAGCGGGTGGCGCGGACCTTCGGGGTGTCGGTGGGCGCGGTGCTGGACGCGGGCACGGACGCCTCGCTGTCGCCGCCGAAGCACTTCCGGGCGACGGTGGTGGGGCTGTTCGCGGCCGCCGATCCGGCCTCGCCGTTCTGGGCGGGCACGGACTGCCTGGTCGAGGCGTGCCTGAGTTCGACGGTCGCGCTGGGCGAGCGGACCCGGTACTGGCGGGCGGCGGCCCTGGTGGGGCCGGGCGAGCTGGCGGACCTGGGGTTCTGGTCGGGCAAGTCGCCGCAGGACTTCGTCCGGGTGCCGGTGGACGTGTCGGCGGCGCGGGCCGACGAGCTGCCGCAGTGGCGGGCGGCGGTCGGTGCGCTGACCGGCGGCCCGCAGCGCACCGAGCTGCAGGTGGCCTCGGGGCGGCCGGACCTGCAGGTGCGTTCGCAGCTGTCGGCGCTGCTGGAGACGGCGGCCGGGCGGCGGGCGGCGGTGGCGCCGCTGGCGGTGCTGGGCCCGGCGGGCGCGGCGGGGGTGGCGTTGACGGTGCTGCTGCTGGCGGCGGCGCTGGCCGGTGAGCGGCGAGCGGGCGAGTTGCGGCTGCTGCGGGCGCGCGGGGCTTCGCGCGGCGGGGTGCTGCGGCGGCTGCTGGGCGAGGGCGCGGTGACGGTGCTGCCGGCAGCGGTGCTGGGCACCGCGGCGGCGCTGGTGCTGCTGCCCTCGCCGCGCTGGGGCGGGTCGGTGCTGGCGGCGGGCGCGGCGGCGGCGGTGGCGCTGCTGGTGTTCCCGGTGCGGGCGGCGCTGTTCCCGCGGGCGGGCGCGGCGGCGGGCCGGCGGCGGGTGGTGGCGGAGCTGTCGGTGCTGGTGCTGGCGGTGGCGGCGGTGGTCGCGGTGCGCCGGCGCGGGGTGGCGCCGGCGGGCGGGGGCGTGGACCTGCTGCTGGTGGCGGCGCCGCTGCTGATCGCGCTGGCGGGCGCGGTGCTGCTGGCGCGGGTGCTGCCGCTGCTGGTGGGCGCGGCCTCGCGCGGGGCGGCGCGCCGTCCGGGGGCGGTGGGTTTCCTGGCGCTGGCGCGGGCCTCGCGTCCGGCGGTGCTGCCGTTGCTGGCGCTGCTGCTCGCGGTGACCACGGCGGGTTTCGGGGCGACGGTGCTGTCCTCGGTGGACGCGGGCCGGCTGCGCGCGGTGCGGGCGGAGACCGGCGCGGACGCCCGGGTGACGGCCCGGACGGTGCTGCCGGACGGGTTCGCCGGGGCGGCGGCCGGGCTGCCGGGCGCCCGGGCGGGCGTGTCGGCGTGGGCGGACCGGGCGGCGTCGGTGGCCGCGCCGGACGGGACGGTGCTGTCGGGCGTGACGCTGCTGGTGGTCGATCCGGAGCAGTACGCGGCGCTGGCCCGCCGTAACGGGCAGCCGGGCGTGCCGGCGGGCGCGCTGGCGGGCGGCGGGGCGGACTGGGTGCCCGCGCTGGTGACGCCGGGGCTGGCCGGGCGGCTGGGGACGGCCTCGCACCCGCTGCACACCGGCCGGTCGGTGCTGTCCTTCCGGCTGGCGGGGACGCTGCCGGCCGGGGGCGCTCCGGCGCTGGGCACCGGTGAGGCGCTGGTGCTGCCGGTGCGGCAGGCTTCGGCGCTGGTCCCGTCGCTGGCGGCGGCCAACCTGTGGCTGGGCTCGGGCGAGCTGCGCGCGCCGCAGTTGCGGGAGCTGCTGGGGCGGCTGGATCCGGCGGCGGCGCCGGAGGGCGGGGCGTACGCGGTGCGCACGGGCGCGGAGGAGGTGGAGCGGCTGGCGGCGGACCCGCTGCAGCGTTCGGCGGCCCGGGTGTTCGCCTGGTCGGTGGCGGCGGCGGGCGCGTTCGCGGTGCTGGCGGTGCTGCTGACGCTGGTGCGGTCCGGTCCGGAGCGGGCGGCGGTGCTGGCCCGGCTGCGCACGATGGGGCTGCGGCCCCGGCAGGCGTTGGCGGTGGTGCTGCTGGAGTCGCTGCCGACGGCGCTGGGCGCGGCGGGCGCGGGCGGCCTGCTGGCGGTCGGCGCGGCGCTGCTGCTCGGTCCGGCGGTGGACCTGTCGGCGCTGGTGGGGCTGCCCGCTCCGGGCGGCGTCTCCCCGTCCGTGCGGGCGGCGGCGGCCTGGTCGCTGGCGCTGGCGGCGCTGTTCGCGGCCACCGTGCTGGTGGAGGCGCTGGTGTCAGGCCGCCGCCAGATCGCGGTCGAGCTCCGGGCCGGGGAGGACCGCTGACCTCCGGCTCCCTCGCTGTCCCCCGTCCCGAACTTCCTTGCAGGAGGAGAACGTTGAGCACCGAACCCACTTCCGGCGGCCCGGACGTCCCGAGCCTGGACGAGCTGCGCAGCCGGGCCCTGGCCGCGGCCGCGCCCCGGCGCTACGGGGCGGACGCGGCGATCGCCTGCGACCGGGTGGTGAAGATCTTCACCGCGGACAAGGTGGAGGTGCAGGCGCTGCAGGGCCTGGACCTGACGGTGGACCGGGGTGACCTGGTGGCGCTGGTGGGCGCGTCCGGCAGCGGCAAGTCGACGCTGCTGAACATCCTGGCGGGTCTGGAGACGCCGACGGCGGGTTCGGCCCGGGTGGACGGCTGCGACCTGCTGGCGATGTCCGCCAAGGAGCGGCTGCGCTACCGCCGCGAGGTGGTGGGTTTCGTCTGGCAGCAGACCGCCCGCAACCTGATGCCCTTCCTGACGGCGGCGCAGAACGTGGCGCTGCCGGTGCAGCTGCGCGGCGGGCGTTCGACGCCGGCGGCGGCCCGGCGGCGCGGGCAGCGAGTGGCCGAGCTGCTGGAGGCGCTGGAGATCGGCGATCTGGCGCACCGCCGTCCGGCCGAGCTGTCCGGCGGGCAGCAGCAGCGGGTGGCGATCGCGGTGGCGATGGCCAACGGCCCGTCGGTGCTGCTGGCGGACGAGCCGACCGGCGAGTTGGACACCGAGACGGCGGCGGGCGTCTTCCGCGCCTTCCGGACCGTCAACCGGGAGCTGGGCGCGACGGTGGTGATCGTCACCCACGACCCGATGGTGGCGGGCGAGGTGCGCCGCTCGGTGGCGATCCGGGACGGCCGCACCGCCAGCGAGGTGCTGCGCCGCACCGAGGTCGACGAGCACGGCACCGAGACCACCAGCGAACGCGAGTACGTGATGCTCGACCGCACCGGCCGGGTCCAGCTCCCGGCCGCCTTCCTGGCCGCCCTCGGCATGGAGCACCGGGTCGCCGCCGACCTCGCCGCCGACCACATCGCGCTGCGCCCCGACGATTCGGGGCACTGACCGCTGACGGGTCGCCGAGGGGTCGGCTGCGGACCGCTGACGCCCCGTCGGCCGGGCGGGGCGCGGGGCCGACGGGGCGTCACGGTACGGGGCGTGCGGCACGGGGTGCGCGGCGGGTGGTGCGTGGTGCGGGGTCAGCTGCCGGGGAGTTGCCGCTTCAGCAGGAGGTTCCACCGATCGGCGCCGTCCTCGTTGACGGGGCCGACCGCCTCCCAGCCTTCCTCGCCGAGTCGTTCGAGGTCACCGACGGTGCGGCCACCGGGCTGGACGACGGCCCAGCGGTACTCCCAGCGCGGGGCGACGGTCCGGGCGGCGCCCGGTGCGGGGTCGGCGAGGGCGGCGGCGGTGGTGCCGACGGCGACCGCGGCGGTCGCGGCGGCGGTGGCGGCCAGCCGCAGGTGGCGCGACCGGACGGGGCGCCGCGGGGGCCGGTTCGCGCTGCTGCCGTTCCCGGTCACTGGACGGTGACCTCGAAGGCGACCTGGGCCCGTTCGCCGACGGTGGCGGTGACCAGGTCGGGGCCGGGCGCCCCGGCGGCGCTCAGCGCGGGGGCGAGGGCGTACCCGTCGGCGTCGGTGACGGCGTCCGCGTCGCTGCCGCCGGGGAACTTCAGACCGGGTCCGGGGGCGGAGAAGTGCACGGTGGCGCCCGGTACGGGGTGGCGGTCGCCGTCGACGGCGCGCACCTTGAGCCGGACGGGTGCCTGCTGTCCGGCGGGCACCCGCTGGCCGTCGCCCTCGGCCGCCCACAGCCGTTCGACCCGGGCGCCGGGATCGGCGGCGGCGACGGTGGCGGCCGGGGCCGGGGCCGGGGCGGCGCGCACGGGTGAGGAGTGCGCCTGGGTGCTGGTGGCGGTGAGGACGGCGGCTGCGGCGAGGGCGGCGGCCGCGGCGGCGGCGCGCCGGTGGAGGGGGTTCATGCGGCTCCTGGAGCAGGATCGGTTCAGCACGGGCGGAGCGACTTGAGGGCGTCGTTGTAGGCGTTGCCGGAGGCGGCGGGGGCCATCGCGGTGGCGGTGCCCGCGTAGTCCTTGCCGGGGTACCAGCAGTAGGCGACGGGCGAGTTGTTGACCCAGGCGGAGATGCCCTCCGCGCCGGTGAACCGGGAGCCGTCGGGAAGTTCGAGGCGTTCGGTGTCGGTGAGTTCGGTGCCGGGCAGCAGGGCGACGGCGGCGTGGTCGTAGTGGACGCCGTCGTAGAGGCAGACCCAGCCGGCCGGGCAGTCGACGTGCCGGGCGGCGCGGCTGTCGCCGTTGAGGACGTGCACGCCGGGCGGGTTGCTGACACCGGTGGTCCGGACGGGGGGCGTGGGGGCGGGGCTGGCCAGCGCGGGAGTGGCCAGGGCCGGGGCGGCCAGGGCGGGGGCGGCGCCGAGCAGCAGGGCGGCGGCGAGGGCGAGCGGGCGTGGGCGCATCGGGCGGTTCCTCACTTGGAGTTGGGGAGTGTCTCGGTCCAGACGGCCTTGCCCTTGAGCGGGGCCTCTTCGGTGACCGGGCCGATCCGCTGGTAGCGCCGGGTCCGCTTGCCGCAGTCGAGGATCCGCTCGTAGGCGCCGGTGACCTGCACGGATTCGAGGCCGACGTAGCGGATGTAGCCGACGCCGGGCCCGGCGGTCAGCCGGATCTCGGTCTCCTTCTCGATCGCGTTGCTCTCGGTGACCGAGATGCCGTAGTCGGCGCCGAAGCCGGCCTGCAGGCCGGCGGAGAAGGCCCGGAAGCCGGCCCCGGCCTCGGCGCCGGCCTCGGCGCCGGTCGAGAGCCCGAGGTCGGCCTGGCGGGTGTAGCTGCGGCTGAGGGCCTCCTTCGTCCGCACGGTCCGCTCCATCGGGGCGGTTCCGTTGCGGTTGTCGAAGGTGAACTCGTCGGCGATCTCCCGTTTGAAGACGGGTTCGCCGTCGGGTTCGAAGTGCCACTGGCCGTCGCACTGGACGGTGGACTCCTGCGCCCCGGCGGGCGGGGCGGCGGCCAGCGGGGCGGTGGCGGTGAGCAGCAGCACGGCGGCGAGGGCGCGCCCGGGGCGCCGGGGGGTCAGGAGTTCCACGGCGTCCCCAGCAGTCGGAGGGCGGTGGCCTGGTCGGTGCTGTCGGTGGTGTACCAGACCTGGGCGTCGGAGCCCTTCTTGATGGCGAAGTCGGCGTACACGGTCTGCTGGGGCTTGATCTGCCGCCAGATGACGTCGCTGGTGCCGCGCAGGGTGGCGGCGCACTTGGCGGGGTCGGTGTTGGGGGACCTGCCGCCGTCGCAGTCGTAGACCACCAGGGAGAGGTCGGCGGGGGCGCGGCCGGTGTTGGTGTAGGTGAGGCGTCCACCGGCGGCGGTCTCGCACCAGGTGACGGTGCCGCCGGTGACCGGGAGGGCGGGCCCGGCGGCGCCGGTGCAGACCGGGTCGGCGTCGCGGGCGGCGGGCGGCATCGCGGCGGCGGCCGGGCCGGGGGGAACGGCGGGGGCGAGGGCGGGGGCCGGGGCGGCGGCGGTCAGCGCGAGGACGCTCGCGAGGACGGCGAGGGCCGCCGGGAGGCGGCGGGGTGTGCGGGGCATGTCTCTCCTGATCGGATCCTGCCGGGGTGGGGCGCCCGTGGGACGGGACGGCCGCCGAACCGATCGACGGTCACTCTCAGTCATCACCAGGGCGGTGGCATGCCTATCGCTTCGTTGACGCACTGTCACCCGATCGGCCAGCACCCGGCCCCGCCCGGGGGATCCGTCCCGCTCGGGGCGGTGACGGAAGGTCAGCAGGCGACCGGACGACGGGCACGAGCGGAGCGGCCGGACGACGGGCGAGGGGCGTCCGCCGGATCCCGGCCTGCCGCAGTCGGCGGTATCCCCGGGCCCGGCGGGTACCGCACCTCGCCGCAGGACCCGCGCCGCCCGTGGTGAGCGGTCAGGCCCTCGGCAGGCGGTCGAGGATCTCCCGGTGGTGGGGGCTGAGCTCCGGGAGGGCGTCGAGCGGTGCCCAGCGGTGGGCGTCGTGCTCGGTGAGCGTGACGGGGGCGCCGTCGGGGACGGTGGCGGTGTAGACGAACTGGCGGGCCCGGACGCCGGCCCGGCCGGTGAAGTCGGCGGCGTGCAGGTAGGCCAGGGGGAGGCCGGTGAGGCCGGTCTCCTCGGCGAGTTCGCGGGCCGCGCCGGCCCGCGGCGCCTCCTCGGGGTCGAGCGAGCCGCCGGGGATCTCCCACCGGCCGCCCAGGTAGTCGCCCGGCTGGCGCCGGACCAGCAGGATCCGCCCGCCCGCGTCCAGGACGGCCACTCCGCCCAGCAGCGCCTCGATGCCGTCGGCCCGCGCCTGCCGGACCAGCTCCCCGTGCTCCGCCTCCATGCCCCGCCCCCGCTTCGTCCACCCGTCCCGCCGACCCTACCTGCCCCCGCCGACACTCCGTCGGCCGCCGGGCCCGGCCGCCCGCTCAGCCGTAGTGGGCGGCCGGGACGGCCGCCGGGCCGGTGGAACCAAGCCGTCGAACCCACCCCGACCCTCGCGGGTGGTCACGCGCCGCCCGGGCAGCGCGGGCGTCCCGGCGGGGCCGTGTCGATCCTGCCGGGGCGGCTGTGCGACCCTGGCACCCGTGCTCGCGTACTGGACCGCCGTTCGGCGGCTGCACCCGCTCGACCTGCTGGCCGGCGGGCTGCTCGCCCTCGGCCTCCTCTTCCTCGCCACCGGTCTGCTCCCGGCGGACTCCGCCGGGGCGGCGGTGCAGCGGGTCGCTCCGCTGCTCGCCTTCCTCGCCTCGGTGATCGTGCTGGCCGAGCTGACCAGCGCCGCGGGGGTGTTCGACGTGATCTCGGCCCGGGTGGCGCGGGCCGGCCGGGGCAGCTACCCGCTGCTGTTCGTGCTGTGCGTGGGGTTCGCCGCGCTCACCACGACCGTCCTGAACCTGGACACCACCGCGGTGCTGCTCACCCCCGTGATGCTGGCGCTCGCCTCCCGGGTGGGGATCGCGCCGCTCCCGCTGGCGATGACCACGGTCTGGCTGGCCAACACGGCGAGCCTGCTGCTGCCGGTCTCCAACCTGACCAACCTGCTGGCCGCCGACCGGGTCGCGCTCTCCAGTGCCGGGTTGGCCCGGGCGATGTGGGCGCCGCAGCTGGCCGCGCTGCTCGCCACCGCGGCCTGCCTGTGGGGGTTCTACTGGCGGCGCGGGCGGCGGGGCGCGGACGGCTACCTGCCGCCGGCCGTGGAGCCGCCCGCGGACCGGGTGCTGTTCCGGATCTGCGCGCTGGCCTGCGCCGGGTTCCTGGTCTGCAGCCTGGTGGCCGCCGTCCCGCTGTGGGCGGCCTCGGGCGGGGCGGCGGCGGTGGCCGTCGCGGCCTACGCCGTGCGCCGCCCGGCGGCGCTGCGCGCCTCGCTGGTGCCCTGGCGGCTGCTGGTGATGGTTCCCGGGATGTTCCTGGTGGTGCAGACCGTGGACGCGCACGGCCTGCACCGGCTGCTCGCCTCCGCGATCGGCACCGATCCCGGGACGGTGGGCATGTTCCGCGCCTCGGCGGTCGGCGCGGGCCTGTCCAACCTGCTCAACAACCTGCCGGTCTACCTGGCCGGCGAGGCCGCCGTCCCGCCCGGCAACCACCAGCAGCTCCTGGCCCTGCTGATCGGCACCAACATCGGCCCGCTGATCACCCCCTGGGCCTCGCTGGCCACCCTGCTCTGGTACGAGCGCTGCCGCTCCGCGGGCCTGCGGGTGCCGCTGCGCAGCGTGGCCGGCACCGGAGCCGTCCTCGCGGTCGGCGGCGTGGCCCTGGCCACCGCGGCGCTGGCCCTGACGGGCGGCGCCTGAGGCTCCGGCCGCAACGCCTCCGGCCGGGTCCGGGTCGCGGGGCGGCCCGGACCCGGCCGCGGGTCCTCGGGGGGTCAGGAGAAGTCGGTGATCACGACGCGCGCGGTGCTGCCGTCCTTCAGCGACTCGTAGCCGGCCTCGATGTCGGCGAGGCCGATCTCCTTGGAGACCAGGTCGTCGAGGTTCATCCGGCCCTGGAGGTACATCGAGGCGTAGAAGGGGATGTCCCGCTTGAGGTGGGAGGAGCCCATGTAGACGCCCTGCACCTTCTGCGACTGGGAGAGCGCGGCGATCGAGGAGACCTCGACGCCCGCGTCGCTGCCGCCGACGCCGATCAGGTAGAGGCCGCCGCCCTTGCCGAGCATCCGCAGGCCCTGGGCGGTGACGGGGCGGGCGCCGACGAAGTCGAAGACGTGGTCGGCGCCGCCGCCGGTGATCTCGCGGACGGCCTCGACCGGGTCGGCCGTGCGGGAGTTGACCACGTGGGTGGCGCCGAACGCCTTGGCGCGCTCCAGCTTGGCGTCCTCGATGTCGGTCACGACGATGGTGCCGGCCCCGGCGATCCGGGCGCCGCTGACGGCGTTCATGCCGACGCCGCCGGCGCCGATGACCACGACCGTGTCGCCCTGGCGGACGTCCGCGCTGTTGAGGACCGCCCCGGCGCCGGTGAGCACGCCGCAGCCGATCAGTGCGGCGGGGGCCCAGGGCATCTCGTCGGGCACCACGGCGAGCTGGTTCTCGTGGACCAGCACCTCCTGCGCGAAGCCGCCCAGGCCCATGCCCTGGGCCACCGGCGCGCCGTTCCGGCTCAGCCGGGAACCCTGGTCGGGCGTGCGCAGGGTGGCCTCGGGGCGCAGGCAGATGTGGGTGCGGCCGCTGAGGCAGTTCACGCAGGAGCCGCAGTACTGGATCAGGCTGCCGACCACGTGGTCGCCGACCTGGACCTGGGTGACCTGCGGTCCCACCCCGGTGACCAGGCCGGCCACCTCGTGGCCCAGGACGACCGGGAACTCGCCGCCGATGAACGTGGCGACGCTCAGGTCGGAGTGGCACAGGCCGGAGGCCCGCACCTGGACGCGGACCTCCTGCCCGATCGGGTCAGCGAGGTCGATCTCCTCCACGACGAAGCCCTGGCCCAGGCCCTTGGTGACGGATGCCTTCACGGTGTTGCCTCTTTCGTCCGTACTTCCGCCCCGCCGACGTCGCCGGGCGCGGTCGTGGCACGCCCGGTTCGTGAGGTTTCGGGCTGCTCTGCCACTTCCCCGAGTGTGGCACCGGATCGCCGAAAAGAAAAGAGACACCTGTCGATCAGTGCATGTCAGGGCAGGTACGATAAACTCCCCCTGTGCCAGGAAAGCCCCCGGAGCAGCCGCTCCCCCAGCCCGCTCCCCCGCCCCGGCCCGCTCCCCCGGCCGACGACGGCGCGGAGCCGCTCGACGCCCGGGTCCGGCGTACCCGGGACCGGCTGCGGGAGGCCGTGCTGCGGCTGGCCTCCGCGCAACCGGTGGAGGAGATCGCGGTGGCGGACCTGGTGCGCGAGGCGCGCGTCAACCGCACCACCTTCTACAAGCACGCCGCCAGCCCGGCGGCGGTCCTGGAGCAGGTGCTGTACGAGGAGCTGGACCGGCTGCGCGCCGACTGGATCGCCGACGTCCTGGCGGGCGGGCTGCCGGTGCCGGTCGTCTGGGAGCGGGCCTCGAACGCGCTGCTCGACCACCTGGAGCGCCACGACGCCCTCTACACCACCGGGCTCGCGGGCCACCGCAGCGCGGCCCTCCACCAGCTGCTGGTCGACCACTTCACCGTCTCGGTGGCCACCCTGCTGGAGCGCGACCCGGCGGCCGTCCCCGGCCGGGACGGCCCGCTCGCCTGGCGGGTCGAGGCGAGCAGCCGCTTCCTGGCGCACGGCGAGGTCGGCATCGTCGAGGCCTGGCTGTCCCTCCCGGCCCCGCGCGAACGCCACCTGTTCGTGTCCGCCGCGACCGCCCTGCTGCCGTCCTGGCTGGTCTCCCGCCCGCGCTGACCGGCCCCGCACCCGGCCCCGGGCCCGCACGGCTCCGCCCCCCGAACGGTCCCCCCGGGCCTCCCGGCTTGTAGGCTCGCGGGGAACAGCTCTGAAATCTTGAAGGGGGAACCCGGTGCGCGCCTGTCGCTGGATAACTGTGGTCGGTGGAGTCGTCGCGCTGAGCAGCCCGACGCTCGCGTACGCCCGCGGCGGGGGCGGCAGCCACGGGTTCAGCGGCGGCGGCAGCCACAGCAGCGGCGGCGGCAGCCACGGCTCGTCCGGTGGCGGCTTCGGCTTCGGCCACGGGGTCGGTTTCGGCTACGGGGCCGGTGGCGGCGGGTTCCTCGCCCTGCTGATCATCGTGCTCCTGGTGGTCCTGTTCCTGTGGATCAGGTCCCGGCGCCGGAAGGCGAAGCAGGGCTCCGACCTGAACACCGTGTCGGACCGCACGGCGCACCGCGCGGACGAGCGGGCCCGCGAGCGGGCCGTCCAGGTCGGGGCCCGGGTCGACGCCCTCGCCGAGACCGATCCGACCTTCGAGCGCGGGGCGCTGGAGGCCCGGGCCGCCTGGCTGTACACGACCGCCCAGCAGGCGTGGACCCGCAACGACCACGCGGTGCTGCAGCAGATCCTGTCCCCGGTGCTCTACGGCAAGTGGGCCGAGGAGCTGCAGGACTACGCCTCGCGCGGCGAGGTCAACGTGGTGGAGGTCCTCTCCGGCCCGGTGGTCGAGCTGGTCGACCTGGCGAACCGCACCGGCGAGGTGAACGACACCGTCACCTTCCGGATCACCGCGACGCTCAACGACTACGTGCGCACCGGCTACGGCTCGGACTCGGTGCGCAAGGACGGCTCGACCCGCCCGGTCGAGTACTGGACGCTGCGCAAGAACCAGGCCGGCGAGTGGATCGTCTCCTCGATCGAGCAGGCGGCCGAGGGCGCGCACCACCTGACCAACGCGATCGAGACCGACGGCTGGGACCAGCGGGAGGTCGCCCGCGAGGCGGTGCTGGAGGTGGCCGGGCGGACGGCGGTCCGGGGCGCGGGCGACATCCTCTCGCTCACCAACGTCTCGTGGAGCGCGGACGCCGACGCCGCCGTCGGCGACCTGAGCGTGCTCGACGGCCGGTTCGACCGGGCCGTCCTGGAGGTCGCCGTGGAGCGCTTCCTGGAGGAGTGGGTGATGAACGACGGCAGCCTGGACTTCACCCCCGTGCGCACGCCCAACCGGACCGTGATGCGCGAGGCCGTGATCAAGTCGGTCACGGTGCGCTCGCTGCTCTCCCGGGAGCCGATCGCCTTCCGGGTCGCGGTCGCCGCGGAGGGCGTCTACTACGAGGTCGACCGGCGCACCGAGCAGGTGCTCCGCGGCGACGCCCGCACCCGCCGGCCGCTGGCCTTCGCGTTCGACCTGCGGATGGACGACGCCTCGGCCGACACCTGGACCGTGGTCGCCGCCACCGCGGAGTAGCCCGCCCCGCTCCCCCGGCCGGCAGGCGCCGTCCGGTCGGGGGTGTCCGGTCGGGGGTGTCCGCGCGGGCACCGCTACTCGGTGGTGGTGAACTCGGCCATCATCGCCATGTCCTCGTGCTCCAGGTTGTGGCAGTGCACCAGGAAGCGCCCGGCGTAGTCGGTGAACCGGACGGCGACCTCGACGCCCTGGGCGGGCAGCACGTCGACGGTGTCCTTCCAGCCGGCGTCGTTGCCGCCGGGCCCGCCGCCGGCCCGGCCGAGCACCTGGAACGGGTCGAGGTGCAGGTGGACGGGGTGGTGGAAGTCGGTGACGAAGCGCCAGACCTCGATCTGGCCGAGCCTGGGCGCGGCCAGCGAGCGGCCGGGCCGGTACTCCTGGCCGTTGACGGTCCAGTGCTGCTTGCCCTTGTGGAACACGAAGGTGCGGGTGTTGACGGCCTTCGCGGGGTCGAGGCGTTCGACGGTGGCGAGCTTCCCGGGGAGGCGGAAGCCGTCCTCGGCGGCGGGGCCGACCTCGAAGGCCATCACCTCGCCGGCGGGGCCGTCACCGAGCCGGTTGCGCAGCCGCACCCGCGTCCCGGCGGGGTAGCGGGAGAAGTCGACCAGCACGTCGCAGCGTTCGGCGGGTGCGAGGTCCACCGAGTCGTGGCGCAGCGGGCGTTCCAGCAGTCCGCCGTCGGAGCCGATCTGCACCAGCGCCCCGCCGCCGGACGGCTGCGGGTCCAGGGCGAGGCGCAGCCGCCGGGCGTTGGAGGCGTTGAGCAGCCGCAGCCGGTACCAGGCCCGGTCGACCCGGGCCAGCGGCCAGGGCGCGCCGTTGACCAGCACCACGTCGCCCAGTACGCCGTTCATGTAGGCGTCCGGCACGCCGGGGGCGCCGCCGGGGAGTTCGGGGTAGGCGAAGGAGCCGTCGGCGGCGAACGAGCGGTCGGCGATCATCAGCGGCAGCTCGCGCGGGCCCCGCGGCAGCCCGAGCGCGGCCTCCTCCTCGTCCCGGACCAGGTGGAACCCGGCCAGGCCGCGGTAGACCTGCGGGCCGGTGAAGCCCATGGTGTGGTCGTGGTACCAGAGCGTGGCGGCGCGCTGCGCCATCGGGTAGGTGTGCTCGCGCTGCGGCAGGACGGTGGCGCCCTCCGTCCCCGGCGTGCCCGCCATGCCCGGCATGTCCCCCATGCCGGCCATGTCGTGCTGCCCGGTGCCGACCAGGTCGAGCGGGTAGCCGTCGCTGTCCTGCGGGGTGTGGCCGCCGTGCAGGTGGACGGCGGTGGGGCGGGGCAGTTCGCTGCGGTGGGTGATGACGGTGCGCCGGCCGCTGCGGGACTCGACGGTCGGGCCCGGGAAGGTGCCCTGGTAGCCCCAGACCTCGGTGTCGTGGCCGGGCAGCAGCCGGGCGGTGGCGCGGCGCGCGGTGATCTCGTAGTAGTCGGCGCCGGCGTCGCTGCGGACGGGCCGCAGCACGGCGGGGACGGGCAGTTCGACCGCGTAGCGGGCGGGCAGCGGCAGGGCGCTGCGCAGCAGTCTGCCGGGCTCGCCGCCGGGCAGCAGCCGGTTCATCAGCGGCGGCAGGCCGACGGCCGCGCCCAGTCCGAGCGCGGCGACGCCGCCGGCGCCGAGCAGTTGGCGCCTGGTCAGCGGCCCGCTCACTCGGCACCCGCCCCGGTGCCGGCGGCGGTCCCGGCCTTCGCCTGCGGCCCGGTGACGGCGTTGGCGTTGGCATCGGCATCAGCGGCTCCGGCCCGGGCCTTGAACGCCTCGACGGCGAACTTCTCCGCCATCACGAACACGCCGACGCCGAGCGGGACGTGCAGCAGCAGGATCCGCTCGTCGCCGAAGGCGTACTGCACGATACACAGCAGGGTGAGCACCCCGTACTGGACGGCCGGGCCGCTGGGGCCGCGCGAGAGGCTCCGGACCAGCAGGCCCGCGACGGCGGTCAGCAGGGCTGCGCCGGACAGCGCCATCGCGGTCTGCCGGTGGGCGTCCAGCAGCGGGTAGTAGCCCTGCAGGAATCCGCCGGCCAGGAACGGCATGAGCAGGGCCAGCAGGGCGGTGAGGCCGGCCGTCACCCGGAGGGCGATCAGCGGCCAGCGGGGTGGTTCCCGGAACTCGGACATGGCATCCCCCGTGATCGAAATGATTCGCGATCCTACGGTCCGCGGTCCGCCGGGTCCGTCTGCTTTCCGAGGAGTTCGCGGGCTCGCCGGCCGGGCCCCCGTTCCCCGGCTGGTCCGGAGGCCGTGCGGGGGCGGATCCGGGTGCGCGACCGCTCAAGTGCCCCTTGAGCGCCCCTTGAGCGCCACGCCCCGCAACCGGCTCCCCCGTCCGCCGGGGGCGGAACGGACGGTGCCCCGCCCCGCCGGCCGAGCGGCCTGGCGGGCGGGGCGGGACACCTGGTGCGGGGTCGGCCGCGGGGGCCGCCGGGGTCAGTTGGCGGGGACGGTGTCCTTGAACGCGGTGCCGGCCGTGCGCAGCGCGGCGATGTTCGAGGCGACCTGGGCGGGGCTGAGCACCTGGTCCTTGACGAAGTACACGTAGTCGACCTGCTGGTCGTACGAGCGCGGCGTCGTGGAGTACTGCCCGGCCAGGTCGATCAGCCAGTGGTTGAAGTCGATGAACTGCGGGGTCTCGGGCAGGTAGGGCTCGCCGTGGGTGGCGACGACCTGGCCGTCGATGTAGTAGGTGATGTTGCTGTTGTCGATGGTGAACTGCAGCAGGTGCCAGCCGTCGTAGGACTGGCGCTGCTCGCCGTGGGTGTTGACGGCGTTCCACGGGTCGGGGTTGTAGGTCTCCCAGCTGGTCTCGTACATGATGTTGCTCTGCTCGCCCCAGCCGCCGTTGGGCAGGTACTCGAAGTCCTGCTCGCCGTAGTTCGGGTCCATCGGGGCGTTGAGCGGGGTGAAGGCGAAGAAGGTCTGGTTGACGTGGTCGCCGTCGGGGCCGCTGTTGGGGGCGTCGGCGAACTTGACCCGGGCCGCGTAGGTGCCGTTCTTGAACTTCCGCGCGGTGGTCTGGATCTCGGTCTCCTTGGTGCCGGAGGCCGTGCCGTCGGTGGTCAGGCGCAGGTTGAGCACCTTGCTGCCGCCGACGGTGGGGAAGGTGACGTCGGCCGGGGACCAGGTGGCGCCGGAGACGCCGGGGCCGCCCTGGCCGGACTTGACGGTCCAGCCGTGCTGCTGGACGGCGGCGTCCGCGCTGGTGTTGTAGGAGAAGTCGTCGAACAGGACGGGCGCGTTCGGGTCGACCGGCGGGGTGGAGGTCGAGCCGGACGGGGAGGAGCTGGGGGACGAACTCGGCGACGGGGAGGGGTTGTTGCCGGCCGGGGCGGTGCCCCAGATCAGCGCGCCGTCCTCCTGCAGGGTGACCTTCTGCCAGTCCGCGTAGCCGGTCTGGGTGCCGCTGAAGGAGTAGTCGTCGGACTGGGTGAGGGTCTGCCAGTCGGAGCGGTAGAAGCGCAGCTGCATGTCGCCGGTGGACTGGCCGGGGGTGAGCGAGCCGGCTCCGGCGGTGAAGCCGATCTCCAGGTAGCGGTCGGCGGTGGCGGTGGGGCTGGCCAGGGTGCCGAAGGTGCCGGTGATGTTGCCGCAGCCCTTGACCGCCCAGGAGCAGGCGAAGCGGTAGGCGGTCGACGGGCCGTCGGCCTTGAAGTAGTAGCGCAGGGTGATCCGGTTGAGCGCGACGGTGCTGCTGCCGGTGTTGGTGACCTGGAGCCAGGGCTCGGACTGGTCGGCGGTCGCGCCGGAGGCGCTGGTGCGGTACTGGACGCTGAACGCGTCGGCGGCCGAGGCCGGGGCGACGGTCAGCGCGGTGGCGGCCAGGCCGGCCGCGGCGATCGCGGCGGCCGCGGCGAGCCGGGCGCGCCGGCTGGTGGTGCGGGGGCGTGCGGACACGGTGGTTCCTTCCGTGGGGGGAGTGCCCCGCGGTGCGGCGGGGCGGAGGGACGTTCCGGCGGTGCACGTGCGGGGTGCGGCGGCGGAGGTGGTCCGCGTGCTGCGGGCGGCCGCTGACGGTGGGTCGGCGGCCGGGTCTGTGGGGGCCCGCCGGGGCGCGTCGAGGACGCGTGCGGTCGGGCCGGGGCCGGTCAGGGCGGCCGGGGCGGCCGGGGCCGGTCAGGGCGCGTCGGGGACGCGTCCGGTGCGGTGGACGCCGAGGGCGGCCAGGCGGGGGCGGTGCGCGGCGAGGGCGGGCAGGAAGTCCCGGGCGTAGTCGCTGTCGGGGTTCCAGGCCCGGTCGGCGATGGCGCACAGCCGGGGGTAGGCGAGGTAGTCGAAGTGCTCGGGGGTGCTGACGAACTCGCTCCACAGCTGGGCCTGGGTGCCGAGCACCCGGGCCCGCTCGCTCTCGTCCCAGTGCGCGGGGGCGGCCTGGTGGGCGTGCGCGGTGGGCAGGTCGACGACGTACCCGGCCTGGCCGAGCGGTTCGTCGGGGAGCTCGCTCTGCGGGTAGTCGAGGTAGGTGGCGCGGTGCGGGGCCATCACCACGTCGTGGCCGCGCCGGGCGGCCTCCCGGCCGTGCTCGGCGTCCCGCCAGGGCATCACGGTGAACTCGACGGGCAGCGTGGCGCCGTCGGTCTCGGCCCAGCAGACCGGAACGCGTCCGGCGTCCAGCAGGTGCCGGCCGACCTGGCCGAGGAACCAGCCGCGCAGCTGGGCGGGGGCGGCCAGGCCGAGTTCGGCGGCCCGGCGGCGGGCGGCGGGGCTGTTCTCCCACTCGGTGGTGGGGCACTCGTCCCCGCCGAGGTGGACGTAGCGGGAGGGGAACAGCTCCATCGTCTCGTCCAGCACGGCGCGGCAGAAGGCGAGCGCCTCCTCGTGCACGCCGAGCACCGTCTCGCACACGCCCCAGTCGGTCCACACGTCGAGCTGCCGGTCGGGCTGGTTGCCCAGGTGCGGGTAGGCGGCGAGGGCGGCCCGGGTGTGGCCGGGCATGTCGATCTCGGGGACGACGGTGACGCCGCGTTCGGCGGCGTACCCGACCAGGCGGCGCAGTTCGGCCTTGGTGTACGCGCCCTGGTGGGGCAGCGCGTCGTACGCGGTGGAGCCGGCGTGGCCGGCCATGCTGCGCTCGCGGCGGGCGCCGACCTCGGTGAGCCGGGGGTAGGCGTCGACCGGCAGCCGCCAGCCCTGGTCGTCGGTCAGGTGCAGGTGCAGCACGTTCAGCTTGTGCAGGGCGATCCGGTCGACGGCGGCGAGCAGGCGTTCGAGGGGCTGGAAGTGCCGGGCGGTGTCGATCATGAACCCGCGCCAGGCGTGCCGGGGCCGGTCGGTGATCCGCACGGCGGGCAGGCTCCACTCGACGCCGGGCGCGGGCTCCGCCGAGAGCGCCTCGGGCGGCAGCAGCTGGCGCATGGTCTGCACCCCGTGCCGCAGGCCGGCCGGGCGGGCCGCGAGCAGCGTCACCTGGAACGGGTCGACCGTCAGCCGGTAACCCTCCTCCCCCAGTTCCGGCCCGGCGGCGGGGTCCAGGGCCAGCAGCACGGTGCCCTCCGCCCCGGCGGCCAGCGGCAGTCCGGTCGCGGGGCGCAGCAGGTCGCGCAGCAGGTCGGCGACGGCGGCGGCCTCGCCGTCGGCGCGCACGGTGGTCCGTTCGGTCAGGGTGAACCGTCCGGCAGCGGGAACGAGATCGACCGGGGTCGGCAGGATCACGGGGTGGTCTTCTTCCGGGGGTAGGGAGGCGGGCGGGGTCCTGCGGGTGGGACGGGGGCCGGGGCGGCCGGGGCCGGGTGTCCGAAACCGGGTGTCCGGGCGGGGTGTCGGGGCGGGGTGTCGGGGCGGGGTGTCGGGGCGGGGTGTCGGGGCGGGGTGTCGGGGCGGGGGCTCAGCCCTTGACCGCGCCGGCGGTCATGCCGGTGGTGACCTTGTTCTGCAGGAACAGGAAGACCAGCAGGACGGGGAGCATGAAGAGGCTCGCGGCGGCCATGGTGGCGCCCCAGTCGGTGCCGAAGACGTTGGCGAAGGAGGAGAGCCAGACCGGGAGGGTGCGGGCGTCCTGGTTCTTGATGATCAGCGTGTTCGCGAAGGCGAACTCGTTCCAGGCGGTGATGAAGCCGAACAGCGAGGTGGCGAGCAGGCCGGGGGCGAGCAGCGGGAGGGTGATCCGGCGGAAGGCGGCGGCCCGGGTGCAGCCGTCGACCTGGGCGGCTTCCTCCAGTTCGGCGGGGACGGCGGCGAGGAAGCCGCGCAGGGTGACGATGGTGAAAGGGAGGGTGGTCATGAAGTAGACCAGGGTGAGCATGCTGAGGTTGTCGAGCATGTCGGTGTCGCGGGCGATCACGTACATCGGGATCAGCAGGGCTTCCCAGGGCGCCATCTGGGCGGTGAAGACCAGCAGCAGGAACGCCCGGCGGCCGCGCCAGCGCAGCCGGCCCACGGCGTACGCGGCGAGCAGGGCGACGACCAGGGAGAGCAGGACGGCGCTGAGGGTGACCAGCAGGCTGTTGCGCCAGTAGCCGCCGAAGCCGGGGGCGTGGATCGCGGTGGAGAAGTGTTCGAGGGTGGGGTGCAGCGGCAGGAAGGCGGGGGTGGCGGACTGGATCTCGGCGGTGGGCTTGAAGGCGGTGACCACCATCCAGTAGACCGGGAACGCGGCGGTGACCAGGACCGCGAGCGCGGCGAGGTTGAGCGGCAGCCGGCGCAGTCGGCGGGGGGCGAGGAGCTGGCGGGGGGCGAGGGGGTTCACGCCTCGGCTCCTTCCTGGCGGTGCATCCGCCGCAGGGTGTTGACGAGGGCGGCCAGCAGGATCAGCACGGTGAGCGTGGAGGCGGCGGCGCCGAGGTCGTACTTGTGCAGGTTCTGGGCGATCTGGAAGGCGTAGACGGGCAGCGTGGTGGTGGCGCCGTTGGGGCCGCCCTGGCTGACCACCCAGATCTGGGCGAAGCACTTGAAGGTCCAGATCACTTCGAGCGAGGTGACCAGGGCGAACAGCGGCCGCAGCACGGGGACGGTGACCAGCCGGAAGGTCTGCCAGGCGCCGGCGCCGTCGATCCGGGCGGATTCGTAGAGCTCGTTCGGGATGGTGGTCAGCCCGCCGTAGAGGGTGAGCGCGGCGAACGGGACGGACTGCCAGACCACCAGCAGCACCAGGACGGTGAAGGTGGCGCCGGAATGGGCGAACCAGGCGTAGTCGTGGTAGCCATGCAGGCCCAACTGGTCAAGTGCCCAGTTGACCACCCCGAAGCGGGACTGGAAGAGCCACTGGAACACGGTGGTGGCGGCGATCACCGGGGTCGCCCAGACCAGCACCAGGGCGCTCATCACGGCCAGCCGCATCCGCTTGCCGAGCCGGACCAGCATCAGCGCGACCAGCGTGCCGAGGCCGGTGATCAGCACGGTGTTGAGGGCGGTCCAGCCGAGGGTGCGCAGCGCGACGGTCCAGAACTTGGGGTCGGTGAGCAGCGTGGTGTAGTTGTCGAACCCGACAAAGGGGGCGCCGCCGCGGATCAGTTCGGCCAGCCGGAAGTGCTGGAGGGAGATCACCAGGTTGCGGGCGACGGGGTAGAGCAGCAGGTACGCCGCGCCCACCAGGGTCGGGGCGATGAGCAGGTAGGGCCGGATCCGGGTGCGGAGCGGCGGTGACGCGTTGGTGGGCACGGCGGGGTGTACTCCTGTTCGACGGTGCTGCGGACCCGGGGGCGGGCCGGGCGGGGGCCCGGCCGGGCGGGCCGGGCGGGGCCTGGCCGGGGTCAGTTGCCGCTGAGCGCCTTGGTGATGGCCTGGCTGGCGGTCTTGCCCGCGGCGGCCGGGTCGGCGCCGGTGAGGACCTGGGTCATGTACTGCTTGATCGGGTTGTCGGCCTCGACGGCGGCCCAGTCGGGCGAGTTGGGGGTGGCGTGGCCGTTGACCGCGCCGGCCGCCATCGCGGCGGCGCCCTCGTCGCCGCTGAGCACGGAGGCCAGGGTGGTCCGGTTGGGGACGTAGTTCATCTGCTTGGCGATCTCGGTCTGCCACTTGTCCCCGGCCAGCGCCTTGACCACTTCGTAGGCGGCCTGCTGGTGCTGGGAGGACTCGGGGACGATCAGGTCGGAGCCGCCGGTGAACACCGCGCCGGGCTTGTCGGCGGTCTTGCCGGGGATCGGGAAGAAGCCGAGCTTGTCCTTGAGCTCCGGGTTGGCCTTGAGGATGGCGGCGGCGCCGCCGGGGGTGGAGATCACCTGCGCGGTGTGGCCCTGGGCGAACACCTCGGCCTGCGGCGGCTTGGCCTCGTCGGCGTCCTTGGGGCCCTTGCCGAGCGCCTGGAGCTGCTGGTAGAAGCCGATCGCGGCCTTGGCCTGCGGGGTGTCCAGGGTGCCGGCCCACTTGCCGTCGGAGCCCTTGGCGGCGAGGTCGCCGCCCTCGTCCCAGAGGAAGCCCGCCAGCACGTACCAGGTCTGGCCGGTCAGGTAGATGCCCTCGTTGCCGCCGGTGTTGAGCTTCTGGGTGTCGCTGATCCACTCCTCCCGGGTCTTGGGCGGGGTGGTGATGCCGGCCTGCTGGAACAGGTCCTTGCGGTAGATGACCACCCGGTTGGCGGCGTACCAGGGGATGCCGAACTGCTGGCCGCCGATCTTGCCGGGCTCGGCGAGGCCGGGGATCCAGTGCGCGCCGTCGAGTTCGGCGGTCTTGTCGCTGAGGTCGTGCACGCCGCCGCTGGCCGCGTACTGGGCGACCTGGGTATTGCCGACCTCGATCACGTCGGGGGCGTCGTTGCTGGCCAGCGCGCTGGTCACCTTCTGGCCGATGCCGTCCCACTCCTGGATCTGCACCTTCAGGGTGGTGCCGGGGTGGGAGGACTCGAAGTCGGTCTTGAAGTCCTTCAGGAAGGTGTCGGTGACGCTGTCCTTCATGATCCAGACCGTCAGCTCGGCCGGTCCGGCCGTCTCCTGGGAGCCCGAACCGGAGCCGGAGGAGCAGGCGGTCAGGGTGGCCGCCCCGAGCAGCAGGGCGATCGCGGAGCGCAGGGTGGTCGGAAGTGCGGTGGATCTCACGGTGGGTGCCGCCTCAAGGTGACTGGGGATGCGTGTGGGGGCTGTTCCAAGGAGGCCGACTGTTTACCAGTACAGTGGACTGGTCCGGTCGGTGGTAAGAGAAGGTGGCACAGCCGCCACGGCCCGTCAAGGCCCCTCACGTCCACTTCACACGGGCTCCGACCTGCAAGGAAACCTTCCAGTTCGGGGCTTCCCGGGGCTGGGACGGCACTGGTAAGGTCCGCGAACTGGTCTGGTATGGTCTGACCAGTTCGAAGCGAAGGGATGGAACGATGGCGACGGATTCGTCCGGCGGAGCGGGATTGAAGCGCGATCAGGTCAGGGAGTACCTGCGCGAACTGGTCGAGTCGCTGACCCCCGGCGACCCGGTCCCCTCCGAACGGACGCTCTGCACCCAACTCGGCGTCTCGCGGCCGACGCTGCGCGCCGGGGTGGACGAGCTGGTGGCCGCGGGGCTGCTGGTGCGCGAGCACGGGCGCGGCATGTTCGTCGCCCCCGCCAAGATCGTCCAGGAGCTGACCCCGTCCGGCGGGGGCGGGCCGTCCTTCAGCGTGCCCCGGGCGTCGGGGAGTTGGACCAGCCGGGTGCTGGAGTTCAGCTCGATGCCGGCCGGTGCGGCCATCGGCCGCAAGCTGTCGCTCTCACCGCCGACGCCGATCCTGCACATCGTCCTGCTGCGGCTGGTGGACGGCGAGCCGATGGCGATCGAGCACCTGCACATCCCGGCCGCCCTGCTGCCCGGCCTGGCCCCCGCCGACCTGGAGCGCGGTGACCTCTACCAGCTGATGGCCGCCCGCGGGGTGCACGTCCACCAGGCCGTGCAGGCCATCGAGCCGACCGTGGTCAGCGACCGCGAGGCCCGGCTGCTGGCCGTCCCGGCACTCTCCCCCGCGCTGCGCTTCGAGCGGCTGACCACCGACGCCTCCGGCGGCCCCGTCGAGTACGTCCACTCGCTCTACCGGGGCGACCGCTACCGGATCGTCTCCCGGATCTCGCTCGCCGACCCGTCCCCCGCCACCCCGGGCGACTCCCGCCACCACCCGGGCATCCCCCCGGGCGACCTGAGCACCCGCGGCACCGGCCCGACCGTCACCACGGGGGACATCCAGCCGCTGCTGTGACCCGCGCCGGGGCCGGGGCCGGGGCGAGGCCGGGCCGGGGGTCGGCGCCCGGCCGTGCGGGCCGGTGCTCAGTCGCGCGGGGCGCTGTGCCAGCGCCATTCGGCGGGCCGCTCGAATCCGGGCAGGTCGCCCCGGCCGGTGGCCCACAGCAGGGTGGGCCAGGGGTCGGTGCCGGTGGGCGCGCCGGGGAAGAGCCGGCGCAGCACCCGGGCGGTGATCCCGGCGGGGGCCGTCCACTCCAGCCCCAGGCCGAGCGCCAGGTCCTGGGCGTGGGCGAAGAGTTCGACCAGGCCCATGGCGGCGCAGCCCTCGGCGTCCGCCGTCCCGAAGCCGTGGAAGGCGCGGTCCTGCGGCCGGGCCGTGCGGACCATCGCCACCAGCAGCGCCCCGCACGCCTCCAGCACCTGGACCAGCCCGCGCGGCCCGGCCTCCCGCTGGGCGAAGACGACGCTGGCGGGCTTGCCGGGCGCCTCCCGCCGGTAGACGAAGGGCACGGAGTCCTCGGCGGGCGGCGACTGCGGTCCGAGCTGGGCGGCGTAGGCGAACAGGTCGTCCGCGAGGTGTTCGGCGGTCTCCCAGCAGCTCCACTCCAGCGTCCCGGCGGGCCGGTCCCAGTCGGCGGCCGCCGCGTCCGGCCCGCTCAGCAGGGCGACGACCAGCCGGACGCCCTCGGCGAGGTCGTCCGCCGTCACCGGGCCGACGGCGCCGGAGTGTTCCGCGTGTTCGTGATCGGTCATGTGCCGAGCGTACTCACCGCACACCGGAAATTCGTCTCGACATCAAGCATCTTGATATCGAGAGACTTCTCGGGCAGAGTTGCTCCCCGCACGGACGAACGGGCCCACTGCGGAGAACGGGGAGCACCATGGGCGAGCGAGCGCGGAGCGAAGGACTGGTGGCCCAGCTGCGCCGGCCACCGGGCGGGCGGGACGGGCGGACGATGCTGCTGACGCTGTTCGTCGACCGCACCGGGACCGGGGTCTGGTCGGCGGTCTGCGTGCTGTACTTCACCGAGCTGAGCCGGCTGACGGCCGCCCAGATCGGCCTGCTGCTGGGCCTGTCCTCGGTGGCGGGCATCGCCGGCACCCCGCTCGCGGGGCGGCTGGCCGCCGCGCACGGGGCCCGGCGGGTGCTGATCGGGTGCCACCTGCTGCGGGTGGCGGCGGTGGCGGCGGTGCTGGCGTGCTCCTCGTTCGCGGCGCTGCTGCCGGTGGTGGGGCTGGCCACGCTGGGCGACCGGGCGGCCCGCTCGATGGAGATCCTGTACGCCACCGAGGTGGCGGGCGAGCGGCAGTCGGCCTACCGGGCGCTGTCGCGCACCGCGATGAACGGCGGGTACGCGGCGGGCGCCGGCCTGGCCGCGATCGGCCTGGCGGTGGGCACCGCGGCCGCGTACCGGACGCTGGTGGTCGCCGACGTGCTCTCCTTCCTGGTCGCGGCCGCGCTGGTCGCCTCCCTGCACGAGCCGCGCCGGGCCGGGTCCGCCGAGCAGCCCGCCGCCCCGGACCGCGAGCCCCGGCCCAACCCCTGGCGGGACGCCGGCTACCTGCGCTTCGTCGCCCTGGACGCGGTGCTCACCATCGACGACGCGATCCTCAACGTGGGCCTGCCGCTGTGGCTGATCCACTCCACCCGCGCCCCGCACGCCCTGATCCCGGCCTTCCTGGCGATCAACACCGTCGTCGTGGTGCTCGCCCAACTGCGGGTCTCCGCGCTGGTGCGCACCCCGCGCCAGGCGGTCCGGGTGGTCCCGCTGTACGGGTTCGCGATCTTCGGCTGCTGCGCGGCGGCGGCGCTGGCCCACCGGACGGGGGTGCCGGCCGCCTCCGCGCTGCTGCTGCTCGCCGCGGTGCTGGTGACGCTGGCCGAACTGGTCCGCTCGGTGGTCTCCTGGGAGCTGTCGGTGGCCCTCGCCCCCGAGCGGGCCCGCCCCGAGTACCTCGGCGTCGCGGGCATGGCCCACTCCACCGAGAAGGCCGCCGGCCCGCTGCTGCTCACCGGCGCCGTCCTGGCCACCGGCCCGCTCGGCTGGCTCACCCTCGGCGCGGCCACCACCGCGGCCGCCTACGCCCAGCGGCACTACGGCGCCGGGCGGCTGTCCCTCAGCCGCTGAGCCCGCCGGATCCGCCGGATCCGCCGGGTCCGCTGGGTCCGCCGGGCCTGGAGCCGGTCAGCCGGATGACCACTCGGCTGGTGCTCGGAGCCGGGGGATCGTCCGGTTCGAACGGCTCCGGCTCGCCGGCGGACCGGCACGGTTCCGGCCGCTCCAGGCCCCGGGCCCATCGGCGCACCCCCTCGGGGTCCGGGCGGAGTGCCTGGCGCGGGGCGCGCCGAGCGCGCGCGCCGGGGCCGCTCCAGTCCCCGGTGCTGACTCCTTCCAGCAGGTCCGCCGTCCGGTGGAAGAAGGCGGCCAGCGAGGCGTACTCCCCTTCCTGCGGCCCGTCCGCCTCGCCCCACGTCCCGACCGTCCCGTCGGCCGTGTTCAGGAACGTCCCGTGGAGGCCGTCGCACTCGGCGACGACGGGCAGCCACTCCCGACGCCAGACCGGGCGGTCGGGGTCTCCGGAGGGCATCCTCCGCTCCAGGCCCGTCCTGCCGAGGTAGACGCGCTGGATGTCCTCCAGGCCGAGCAGGAGGTGCCCACCGAGAACGGGCACCTGGCACCCCCGCCGCACCTGGCACTCCCGGCGGGCGGCCCGCCCGTCGGCGTCCGCGTCGTTCAGCAGGAGCCACTGCCGCAGCTGGGCCGGGAACTCCAGGCCCATCCGCAGTTCGGCCCGGTCGAGGGCCTCCCGGCTGACCGGACCGCCGAGGACCGCGGGGTCGTTCCGTTCGAGCCACCCGGTCACCCGGGCCCACGCCTCCCGCACGTCTCCTGCCTCGTTCACCGCTTCCCCCTCGTACGTGACGGCCGCCGGACCGGCTCGGGAGGACGGTAGCCGTGGCCACTGACACGCACGCTCCGCAGCTCGTCCACTCGACTGCTCGTCCACTCGACTGCTCGACCGCACGGCCGTCCGTCGGATGGTCATCCGGTCGGACGGTCCCCGGCGGGCGCGGTGGGCCCGACCGGCGCGGTGAGGTCGGCGACCTCGGCCAGCACCGTCCCGTACAGGTCCCCGACGGTCGCCAGCGCCGCGGCGTGCAGGTGCGCCGCCGGTACGACCCGGCCGCCCGGCCCGGGCAGGGCGCGGGTCGCGCACGCCTCGGCGACCACCGCGGGCCGCCGGCCCTCGCGGAACGCGCCCTGGGCGGTGAAGGCCACGCACATGTGCGTCATGAACCCGGCCAGCACCAGGTCGCGGCGCGGCCCTTCCCCGTCCGCGTCGGCCAGCACCTTCGCCAGGTCGGTCCCGTGGAACGCGTCCGGGAAGGTCTTCACCACCACCGGTTCCCCGGCCACCGGCGCGACCTGCGGGCTGATCGCCCCGATCTCGGCCCGGACGTCGTACGGCGTCCCCGGCCCGCCGTCGTTGACCACGTGCACCACCGGCGCGCCGGCCGCCCGGGCCGCCGCCAGCAGCCGGGCCCCGGCCGCGAGCGCCTCCTCGGCGCCCTCCAGGGCCATGACGCCCTGGCGGTAGGTGTTCTGGTAGTCGATCAGCACCAGCGTCGACTCCGCGAGCCGGGGCGGCGTGCCGTCCAGGCCGATCACGGTGCGCAGCGTGCTGGACGCTTCTTGCGTGCTCATGTCACTCATCTCCTCGTCGTGGTGCCGGAAGGCGGAATCAGGGGTGGGCGGCTCGCCGCCTACGGGCCGCCGGTCACCCGGAAGCGCTTGCGGTACGCGGCCGGTGTCGTGCCGAGGCGGCGGCGCAGCGTGCGGTGCAGGGTCTCGACGGAGCCGAGGCCGCTGGCGGCGGCGACCTGTTCGAGCGGCCGGTCGGTGCCCTCCAGGAGGCGCCGGGCGGCTTCCAGCCGCACCGCTTCGACGTACGCGGCCGGGGTGGTGCCCGTCTCCTGCCGGAACACCCGGGCGAAGTGGCGTTCGCTGAGGCACATCCGGGCGGCCAGCGCGGCCGCGGAGAGGTCGGCGTCCGGGTGTTCGGCGATGTGCAGGCGCAGGTCGTCGATGTCCCGGCGGGCAGTGGGCGGGGTGCTGAGCGGGACGGAGAACTGGCTCTGGCCGCCCTGCCGCTTGAGGTACATCACCAGGTGCCGGGCGACGGCCATCGCCAGTTCCTCGCCGTGGTCCTCGGCGACCAGGGCGAGGGCGAGGTCCATGCAGGCGCTGATCCCGGCGCCGGTCCAGATCCTGCCGGACCGGACGAAGATCGGATCCGGGTCGACCGTCACCTCCGGGTGGTCGGCGGCGAGTTGGGCCGCCGTCGACCAATGGGTGGTGGCGCGCCGGCCGTCGAGCAGCCCCGCGGCGGCCAGCAGGTGCGCGCCGACGCAGACCGAGGCGACCCGCCGGGCGGAGGGCGCGAGCCGTTCCACCCAGGCGACCACCTCCCGGTCGATCCGCGCCCGGGGGCCCGCCCCGTCCGCTCCGGGCTCGACCGCGCCCGGCACCAGCAGGGTGTCGACGGCCCCGGTGACCTGCTCGAACGTCAGGTCGACCGCCAGCCGGACCCCGGCCGAAGTGCGGACCAGCCCCTCCGCCGGCCCGGCCAGTTCCACCCGGTACCCGGCCCGGCCGCCGCTCTCCCGCCCGGCCAGGGCGAACACCTCGGCCGGGCCGGTGACGTCGAGCAGGTCGACGTCCGGGAAGACCGCGATCACCACGCGGCGGTTGCTGGACATGCCCCCATCCTCGGCCGCCCCTGACGGCGTCCGCAATGACACCGTTCTGTCGGATCCGGCCATCCCCCGCCCCGCGCACCGCCCGCCGGAACGGGGGCACCCGGCTGGACGCCGAACTGCCGCCCCGGCCCGTCACGTTGGGGCGCCGGCGATGGGCGGGGCGCTCCGGTCACCGCAGGCCGGTCCGGCCCGCCGTCGGCCGGTCGCCGACCGGTCGCCAGCCGGGGCCCTGCCGGTGGTGGTGCGGAGCGCGGGGGCGCGGGGGCGCGGGGGTGCGGTGCGGTCAGGGGCGGTCCTGCCCGAACAGGTCGACCCGGATCGGTTCGACCGCGGGGCGCTCGCCCGGCTCCGGGTCCTGCGGGGAGAGGGCGATCGCGATGCCCGCGACGGCGAGGACGACCATGATGCCGACGGCGAGCGGGAGGATGAACTGCGAGGCGGGCGTGCCGCCGCCGAGGGGGCGGCCGTCGAGGTCGACGGTGACGGCGGCCATCGCGGTGTAGTGCATGGCGACCACCGCGACACCGGCGATCATCGCGGCGCCGAGCGCGGAGGGCAGGCCCTTGACGTTGAGCGTCATCCACAGTGCCGCGGTGGCGGCGGCGATGGCGATGAGCACCGAGGCGAGGACCAGCAGGCTGTCGTAGGAGACCTTGCCCTCGACCTGCATCGCGGCCATGCCGAGGTAGTGCATGACGGCGACGCCGCAGCCGGTGAGCAGGCCGCTGAGCAGCAGGGTGCCGGTGCTCTTGCCCCGGTAGCCGACGACGCCGATGCCGAGGCCGACCACGACGACGGCCACCAGCAGGCTGAGCAGGGTGAGCGGGATGTCGTAGACCAGGCTGGAGGAGTCGACCATGAAGCCGAGCATCGCGATGAAGTGCATGGACCAGATGCCGCACCCGAACGCCCCGGCGGCCAACGCCAGCCAGCCGAAGCGCTTCTGCGGCTTCAGGGTCATGGCCCGGGCGGTGCAGCGCAGGCCGATGGCGGCCCCCGCGCAGGCGATGAGGTACGCCACCACGGGGTTCACCCACCCGTACTGAAAGCCGTTGAGGTGGGCCATGGTGCCGTGGTTCATGGGGGGTCCGATCGGAAACGAATGCACGTGCGAGTTTGCCGCAGAGACAATACCGCCCTCCGAAGCTTGGTCCGCACCAAGGTCCGTGTTCGGCCTTTACCCGGCCTTTTCCCCGTCTCCGCATTTCCCGTCTCTGCAATTCCCCGCCTTCGCGATTTCCCGCTCCGGCCCCGTACCCACCCCGTACTCGTCCCCCGCTCCCCCGGCTTCCCGTGGCAGGCTGACGGCCGTGGAACGAGACGTGGAGCAGCAGCACTCGCAGCAGTCCCCGGAACGGCCCGGACGACCCGTGGCACCGCCGGAAGCACCCCCGGGGGCACCGCTCCCACTGCTGGTCGTGGACGGGGCCAACGTGGTCGGCTCCGTCCCGGACGGGTGGTGGCGGGACCGGCGGGGCGCGGCCGAACGGCTGCGTGACGCGCTGGTGGAGACGGCGGCGGACGGGGTCCCCGGGGTGCCGGGGCCGCTGGCGGTGGTGCTGGTGGTGGAGGGCGCGGCGCGCGACGTGGCCGGGGTTGCGGAGGTGCGGGTGGTGTCCGCGCCGGGCAGCGGCGACGACCGGATCGTGGAACTGGTGGCGGCGGAGGCCGCGTCCGCGCCGGACCGCCGACTGCTGGTGGTGACGGCCGACCGCGAGTTGCGCGGACGCGTCGCCGCCCTGGGCGCGGAACCGCTCGGCCCGCGCACGGTCCGCCGCCCCTCCCCCCGGTCGCCCCGGCCGGACGGACCGACCGGCTCGTCCGACTGACCCCCCGTCGGGCTGACGCCACACCAGCCGAATTGCCCAGCAGGCAAACTGACGGCCGGATTCCGCTTGGCGGCCCGCCCGTTCGGACGGGCCTGACGACTCGGCGCGGGCCTCACGGCTCGGGTTGGGCCGCACGACTCGGCGCGAGCCTCACACCTCGGGTTGGGCCGCACGAGTCGGCGTGGGCCCGGCGGCTCAGGCCAGTCTGGTCCGGGCCGCGGCCGGGTGGGTGCGACCCCGGGAGCTGATCGCGGGGCGGCTGGGGCGGCGGTCGGGCCTGGACGGCTGCGCGCCGTCGGCGGGGGCGGACCGCGCGGCGAGGGCGGCCTTGAGCGCGCGGACGGCCAGCAGCACGGCGACGGCGGCGAGTTCGGCGGGTTCGGTGGCGCCGCGTTCGGCGGCGGCGTGCTGGCAGGTCGAGCACCAGACCGCGCTGGCCCGGCCGCCGTCGGGGTAGTCCAGGCCCACCGGCACCAGGTAGTGGCAGCCGCAGGCCTGGCAGACGAAGAGCAGTCTCATCGCTGCACCACCCCCGAGCCGCCGCAGACCGAGCAGGGCGACCAGTAGCTGCGCCGCACCGGCTGCTGTCTCCCCTGCGGATCGGTCTCCACCGTGTGTTCCGTCTTCTCCGTCCCGCGCGCCCCGCCGCAGCCCGGGCAAGTCTGCTGCTCCGCCATCGGCCACCTCCAGACCACAGACCGTAGCGCGCCGACCCCCGTCCGCGACACCGGTTCGCCCTCGGACCACACTCAAGCTTTGCCCGGCCCCGCCGGCCGGCCGTCCACGTGTTCGGACGGCGCGTCAGCTGCCGCCGCAGCCGCGCCCGCCCCGACCTCGCCCCGGCACCCGCTCCCGGCCTCGCTCCCGGCCTCGCCCCCGGCCTCGCCCCCGGCCTCGCTCCCGCAGTGTCCGGGGCGCGGGCGGTGGGCGGCGCGCCGGTGCGGCGGCCCGCGCAGCGTGTCCGATTCCCGCCAGCCGGCCGGTCGGCGGTGCGCGATGATCGCGCCCATGACCACACACGCGCAGGGCCGACGGTTCGAGCACCGCGGCGCCGTCCCCCGGGTCCACCCCACCGCCTACGTCGCACCGACGGCCACCCTGGTCGGTGACGTCCGGATCGGTCCGCGCGCCCGGGTGATGTACGGCGCGGTGCTGGACGCGGAGGGCTCGCGGATCGAGGTCGGCGAGGCGGCGGTGGTGTGCGAGAACGCCGTCCTGCGCGCCTCCGCGGTCGTCGCCGACCAGCCGGTACTGGTCGGCGACCACGTGTTCGTCGGCCCGCACGCGACCCTGTTGGGCTGCACCGTGGAGCGCGCCTGCTACCTGGCCACCTCGGTCAGCGTGCTGCAGGAGGCGGTGGTGGGCACCGGCTCGGTGGTCGCGGTCGCCGCCCTGGTGCACACCCGCACGGTGCTGCCCCCCGAGTACTTCGTCCCGCCGTACACCACGGCCCTCGGCGAGCCGGTGCGACTGCTGGCACCGGGCGACCCCGAGGTGCCGCAGGCGATCGGGCGGCTCGGTTTCGCGGGCACCGCCTTCGGCGTCGACACTTCCTGGACCGACCGGATCGCCCGGCACGAGCAGATCGCCGAGATCCGCTCGGCGGAGTTCGGCGCGCACGCGGACGACCGGGCGGTGACCGACTGATCAATTGATTGACGTCCGTCGGGGCGAGGATCATCAACTGTTTGATCATCGACAATTGATGGATGTCCGCCGTCCGACGAGCCGGGTTCAGCCCGTCGCGGGACGCTCCCCCTCAGCGCCCGGCCGGACCCGTGTCGGGCCGGGCCCGCAGCGCGTCCGGCCGGGCCCGCACCGCGTCCGGCCGGGCCCGTGCCGCGTCGGGCTGCTCCGGCGTCGCGTCCGGCCAGTCCGCGGGGGACGCCTCGACGTCGTTGCCGCGCACCCAGACGGTGGAGACCCCGAGCAGGCGGCGCATCACCGCGAAGCCGCCCTCCCAGCCGTCGGGCAGCCGCAGTCGGCCGGAACGGACGGTGCCGGCGCTGAACCTGGTGTCGCCGCTCTCCAGCATGCCGGTCCAACCGGGCAGGCCCACCTCCGGGACGTTGCCGGTGAGTTCGGCCTGGACCGGGATCTCCAGTCCGTCGGCCAGCAGCAGGGCGGGGCCCCGGTACACGGGTGAGGTCATGCCTAGAGCGTGCGGGAGGGTCCCGGACCCGCGCAAATCACGCAATCCGCTTCGCTCCGGGCCGGGCGGGACCTTCTCGTCGGACGGAGTACTCCCTTCCGTAGCCGTTCGGCCATCTTCCGCCCTCACCTTCACCGGCTCCGCCCAGCAGGTCGGCGACCTCATCGGTACCGTCCCCTGCGACGTCCCCAGCCGGGGCGGCTTCTCGGTGCTCTCCTACCCGCTGGGCCCCCGCCCGGTGCAGATCGACACCGTCATCCCCTGCTGACACCCGCCGGGGCCGGGACCGCCCCCCTCCCGGCGGCGGGCCCGGCCTCGGCGCCCGGTCACCTCCGCCGTCCGCCCACAGCGATCGGCGGACCTTCCCGGGCCGGACTGCGGGAGGGTGGGGGCATGGGAGCGCGCATCGAGGTCGTCCTGGGCGACATCACCGAGCAGGACACCGAGGCGGTCGTCACCGCCGCGAACGAGTCGCTGCTGGGCGGGGGCGGGGTGGACGGGGCGATCCACCGGGCGGCCGGGCCCCGGCTGGCCGAGGCGGGCGGGGCGCTGGCCCCGTGCGAACCGGGGGACGCGGTGGCGACCCCGGCGTTCGACCTGTTCCCGCCCGTCCGGCACGTGATCCACACCGTCGGCCCGGTCTGGGACGGCGGCGGGTACGGCGAGGCCCGGACCCTGGCGTCCTGCTACCGCCGCTGCCTGGCCGTCGCCGACCGGCTCGGTGTCAGCAGCCTGGCCTTCCCCGCCATCGCCACCGGCGTGTACGGCTTCCCGCCCGACCTCGCCGCCCGGATCGCCGTCGACACCCTGACCACCACCCCGACCGACGTCGCCCTGGTCCGCCTGGTCGCCTTCGACGCCCCCACCCGCGACCTGCTCCGCGCCGCCCTCCCGGCCTGAGGCCCCGCCCGGCGCGGGGCGGGGCGGCACGTGCGGCGCGGGGCGGCACGTCGAGCGCGTTCAGTACGTCGAGTACGCCGCGACCCGGTCGGCGGTCCGGAAGGCGGTGCCGCAGTCCGGGCAGGCCGCCGGGCAGGCCGCCGGGCCGAACAGGTGGCGCAGGCGGTGGGCGAGGGAGGGCCGGGTGTCGGTGCGGGCCCTGGCGTGCAGGCGGTCGGCGAGACCGTCCGGTTCGGCCGGGGCGGCCGGGTGCAGCGGGGTCTTCCCGGTCCCGTCCCGGGCGTGCTCGTCGGTGGTGGCGAAGACCTCGAACACCTCGAACACCTCCCCGCCGGTGGTGGCGCAGGAGACGATCGACCCGGCCGCCATCAGGACGTCGAAGCGGTCGTGGTCGGTGCCGGTCACGGCGAGGGCGGCCGGTCGGGGCAGGGCCGCGAAGCTCGCCGGGAACGCGGTGTCCAACTGCGGGCAGAGGTGGTCGATCAGTTCGGAGGCGGTGCCGGCCGGGTCGGCCTCGAATCGGTCGAGGGGGGCCGGCACGTGCTCGGCGGTGCCGCACCCGTCGGTGAGTGTCGACCAGTCCGTTCAGTTCGTTCAGTCCGTTCAGTCCGTTCAGTTCGTCATGGGCGCGTTCAAGCAGGCCGTCGGACCGCCCGGACGGTGGGATATCGCGTTGCCTGGCGGGGGCGGCGGTGCTTGGGTGGGCGGATGTTGTTCCAGCAGGAGTTGATCGGGCGGGTCCGTGAAGTGTGCGAGGCGGACGGGGAGTTGGACGCCGCGCTGATGTACGGGTCGTTCGCGGCCGGGGAGGCGGACGAGCACAGCGACATCGAGTTCTGGCTGTTCTTCACCGAGGCCCGGCTGGCCGAGGTCGATCCGCACGCGTGGTGCTCGCGGATCGCGCCGCTGAGTTACGGCCTGTTGAACGAGTTCGGCTCGTACGTGGCGTTCTTCCCGGGGCTGGTGCGCGGGGAGTTCCACTTCACGACGGTGGAGGGGATCGCGGAGGTGGCGAAGTGGCCGGCCCGGGGTGCCGAGGTCGAGCGGATGGTGCTGGTGGACCGCAGGGGGGCGCTGCGGCCGGTGCTGGCGGGGCTGCCGTTGCGGTACGTTCCGCCGGCGGAGCAGCCCCGGATCATCGCGGAGTACTGCGATCCGTTCGCGAACTGGCTGGTGCTGGCGTTCCACCTGACGGCCCGGGGCGAGGAGTTGCGGGCCTGGGACGCGCTGGGGCACGCGCAGCGGCACCTGCTGTGGATGGCGCGCTTGGCGGAGGGGGCGGTGGAGCACTGGCTGACCCCGTCGCGGGGCGCCGAGCGGGAGCTGTCGGCCGGGACGGTGGCGGGGCTGCGGGCGGCGACCTCGGCGGCGTCGGCGCCGGGTCTGTTGGGGGCGCTGCGGGGTGCGCTGGAGCTGGGCCGCCGGCTGTGGCCGGTGATCGCGGCCCGGCACGGGCGTTCCGCGCCGACCGCGCTGTTCGACGAGCTGGACGCGGCGCTGCGGCTCCGGGAGCAGGGGCGGGAACAGCGGTAGGGGCCGGGGGGGCGGGGTTGACGGTGGGTCACCCGGCCCGGGCGCGCGGGGTGCTGCGCCCGGGCGTTGCGGCCGCTACGCCCGGGCGAGCCGGCGGGCCAGTTCCTCCAGGAAGGCGTCCCCGTACGCGTCGGCCAGGTCGTCCAGGTCGATCATCGGCGGGATGTCGATGACGGGCTGGCGCTCGATCAGGAACGCCACCGTCTCGTGCACGATGCGCCGTTCGTCGCCGCCGGCCAGGCCGGGCCGTTCGAGTACCCCGTCGGTGACCCGGATCTGCGTCTCGGCCCCGACCGGGCCGTCCTCGACCCGGACCAGGTACTCGCGGTCGCCCAGGGGCTCCACCCGGATGTCAACTGCCATGGCGCAGGTCGTCCTTCCGTCAGTGCTCAGCCGTACGGCGGTGCCGACGCCGCGTCACCTGCCGGTTCTACCGACGGGCACCAGCCGGTTCCACCTTACGCGCACCGAACGGCCGCCCCCGTGGGCCGCCCCGGCCCCCGTTCCGGTGGCGTGGTCAGTTCCGGCCGAAGCAGCGCTCCAGTTCGTCCAGGTCGTAGAAGGAGGAGCCCTTGGCGATCGGGTGGCAGGCGTCCTTGAAGGCGGTCTCCTTCTCGTTGTAGAACATCCGCACCAGGTAGCCGGGCTTGCCCGCGGCGTCGGCGGCAGTCCGGTACAGGTCCCACTGGAGGTTGGCGGCCATCGGCGCCACCTCGGCGCCGCGCCACGGGTTGTCGGCGTAGCTGTAGGGGTGCGCCGGGTCGGCCTGCCGGGTGCTGCCGGGCAGGCCGAGCAGGGCGGCCAGCGGCTCGACCTCCTCGGCGTGGGTGAAGCGCAGCACGGCGCCGGCGCTGCTGGTGCCGGCGGCCTTGTGCTCGACCTGGGCGAACAGGTCGTCGAGCAGGACGCCCGCCATCTCGTAGGTGATGGTGCGCCCGGTGAAGCCGGGACCCTTCTGGTAGAACTCCTCGGCGTCGTCGAGGTAGCCGAACCACTGGGCGTCGGGGGGCGTCAGGAACCGGTCCAGGTCGGTGCCGCGGGCTTCGACGGACAGGTCGGGCGCGGCGCTGTAGAGCGCGTACAGCGAGCGGGCGAAGGCGGTCTGCCGCTCGGCGGTGAGGGTGGCGGCGAAGGCGGCGGTGAACAGGCGCCCGACGGTGTGCCGGGCGGCCTCGGCGGTGCGCGGGTCGGCGTCGACGGCGGCGAGGGCGGCGGCGAGCTGCGGGTCGTGCGCGACGTACGCCTGGTAGGCGGCGTTCTGCGGCTGCTTGTGGAAGTAGAGCAGGTTCTTGTCGGTGACCGGGGCCCCGACGGAGCCGGCCAGGGCGGGTTCGCCCTCGATCAGTCCGGCGGTGAAGGCGTCGGCGCTGGCGGTGGCCCGGGCGACGCCGGAGGTCTCGACCACGATCGGGGCGCCCTGGGCGGCGATGGCGTCGAACAGGCCGGGCAGCCGCTGTTCCATCCGCAGGGCGGTCCGCCGCTGCTCGTCGGCGCCCCGGGCGGACAGGTTGCCGTAGCCGATCGAGGCGCCGGCGTCGAGCAGCGCCCGTACCTGCGGGGCGAGTTGGGCGCCGAGGCCGGTCAGCCCGCCGGCCTGCTCGGCCTGGTCGAGCAGGGCGAGCACGGCGTCGCCGTCCTCGCTGTCGCTCATCGCGCGCGAGCCGTGCCGGGCGACGTTCTCGGTGAACACGGGCACGTAGCCGGCGGGGACGGGCTGGTAGCGGCGGAGGTCCTGCTGCGGGGCGTACGGGGTCTTGGTGCCGTAGGAGTCGGCCCGGGCGGCGCCCTGGGCGGCGGCGGTGCCGGCGGTCGCGAGGGTGGCGGCCAGGGCGGTGGCCAGGGCTGCGGCGAGGGCAGCGGTGCGCTTCACGGTGGGGAGCCTCTCGGGGGAGGTCGGCCGGGTCCGTCCCGGTCGACCGCCGCACCCTGCCAGCCGGGTCCGAACCGCCGCCCACGCCCGGCCGTTCGCCCGGTGTCCCCCGGGTGAACGGCCGGAACCGGCGGTGGGCGGCCTCGGGGTGGGCGGGCCCGGGGCGGGCGGGCTCGGGGCGGGCGGCGGGGCCCGCCGGGCTCAGCCGACGATCGCGACCGGGGCGTCCCAGGCGTTGCGGTCGACGGTGACGGTGGCGCCGCCGTACGTCTCCTTCTGGTTGACCTGGTACTGGTGGGCGCGGCGGTGCCCGCTCCACAGGCCCGCGGCGAACGGAAAGCTGCCGGTGGTGTCGGCGGCGCCGTCGTACTTGGCGTACCACATGGCGTCGGGCAGGTCGGGGGTGTTCTCCCCGGCGGCCTTGGCGATGCCCGCGGCGCTGGAGGAGGAGAAGCCGTAGAACCCGGCCCAGTAGCCGGAGCCGTGCACGGCCCGGTTCCAGGACCGGACGTAGCCGAGGACGGCGTCGGCGCAGGAGGTGTCGGCGGTGTTGTACGCCTCGACGTCGAGGTAGAGGGTGCTGCCGGGGCGCATGCCGAGGGCGGCGGCCTTGGCGACGGCGTCGTTGCCGTCGGTGGTGCCGAGCGGGACGGCGGTGTCGGCGGTGAGCTTCTCGGGGCTGTTGCCGGTCTGGCACGGGGGCTGGGCGCCGACGTACAGCGGGACGAGCTTCCAGCCGCTGCTGCTGACGGACTTGACCCAGCCCGCGGTGAGTTGGGGCTGGGCGCAGCCGCGGTTCTTGCCGCCGATGTAGACGGCGGCGGCGCCGTAGGGGCTGGCGCCCCGCCAGGCGTTCATGGTGGCGAGGGCGGGTGCGGTGCAGGTGTCGAAGGCCAGGCCGGTGAAGGTCGCGGGCGCGGTGCCGGGCTTGGCGACGGGCGCGGCGGGCGGGGTGGCGGCGCCCTTGCCCGCCGGGCTCGACCCGGAGGCGGAGGCGGAGGCGGAGGCCGGTGCCGGGGCGGAGGCGCTGCCGGAGGCGGAGGCCGACGCCGACGCGGACGCGGACGCCGAGGTGGACGCCGAGGTGGAGGCGGAGGCGCTGGGCGAGGCGGAGGCTCCGGTGCTCTCGCCGGGCGCGGGTTCGGGCGTGGCGGTGGCGCCGTCGGCGGTGGCGGCGGGTGCGGCGGAGGCGGGGTGGTCGTCCCCGCCGCCGGCGGGGAGGGCGGCGGCGCCGGCGCC